>CAZAPQ010000056.1:0-24080 GCA_964487415.1 uncultured Candidatus Bathyarchaeia archaeon
CGAATTCTCGAAGCAGGAATAAGGGAAGTCATTGGAACTGACAGCGTTCCAAGTTCCGTAAGCAAGGTTTCCCTTGCCCCGCTCCTCTGCGACGCCCTTAAGGAGTTATAGATTGGCTAAACTGTTCTTTCTGTTATCCGGGGAGCATGAAACCCTTCCTGTCTCCGAGATTAAAGCCATCTTAGAGGCTGAGGGTTACCCCTACAAAATCTCGGAGAAGCTTGACCAGGTTTTAAGAATCGAGGCTCACCAAAATTGCATAGAAGCTGTTAAAAGGCGCGCTGCATTTACCAAGCTTTGCGGGTTAGAGCTTTTTGTATGCGAAGCTGATTTAAGTCAAGCTTTGAAAGCCCTCCAATCCATAAATATTGATGAGATTTTAAATGAAGGGGAAAGCTTCGCAGTACGCATAAAACATGTTAAGAATTATGCGCCCGAACTTGATACCATGTTTCTTGAGAGAAAAATTGGCGAATGCGTACTCCAAATGAGAAAAAGCGCCAAGGTGAACTTAAAAAACCCTGATAAAACCTTCTTAGGTGCGCTAACCGAGAATAAGCTTGTTTTCGGGTTGAAGATCGCTGAAATTCCATCTAAACCCTTCATGGAAAGGCGTCCAAGAAAAAAGCCCTTTTTCCACCCCTCGGCGATGCCCCCTAAACTAGCAAGGGTAATGGTGAACCTAGCAAGGGCCAAGGCTGGGGAACTTGTATTTGACCCATTCTGTGGAACTGGTGGAATTTTAATAGAGGCTGCACTCATAGGTTGCCGTGTTTTAGGTTTGGATGCCCAGCGGCGCATGGTAAAAGGATGCAAACTAAATTTCGCTTACTATGGGGTTAGCCCGGAAGGCCTGATGGTTGCCGATGCATGCAAACCGCCAGTAACAAAGGTGGATTATATGATCGCTGATCCTCCTTATGGAAGAAGTGCAACAACCCTGAAGCGCCCAACGAAAAAGATAATTGAGGATTTTTTAAAGGCTGCAAAGGACCTGTTGGTTTCAGGTAAAAAGGTTTGCATAGCGGCACCGAAGACCATAGAAGTAAGCAGAATAGGCGTTGCTCAGGGCTATAGGCATATAGAGTCCCATTACGTTTACATTCATAGGAGCCTAACAAGGGAAATTGCTGTACTGGAATGCGTGTGAACATGAGCCTACAAGTTATATTCCTAGGCACTGCGGGAAGCATTCCAACACCAAAACGAAGCCTACCCGCCATTCTTATTAAGCGTAAGGATGAGCAGATCATGTTCGACTGTGGCGAGGGCACTCAGAGACAATTAATCCTTGCCGGAGCCAGCTTTCATAGAAAAATGAAAATTTTCATAACCCATATGCATGGAGACCACGTGTTAGGGGTTCCTGGACTAATACAGACCATGTCCCTCCACGGCAGGGAAAAGAAACTTGAAATTTACGGACCTCCTGGAATAGGGGCTTTCTTAGAATGCATAAGAGGAACCGTTCCCTTCAGCCTATCCTTTCCAATAGAGACGCATGAAATTAAGGACGCTGGTATAGTCTGCGCAGAAGATGAATACATCGTGGAGGCGATTTGGGCGAACCACGTAGTACCATCCCTTGCCTATGCTTTTGTGGAAAAAACCCGGCCGGGTAAATTCTACCCGGAAAAAGCTAGAACTTTAGGTGTTCCAGAAGGACCATTATGGCGCAAGCTACAGCATGGAGAGGAAATTAAACTGCCAGATGGGAGAGTTATAAAGCCCACAGATGTTACGGGTCCTCCGAGACCAGGAAGAAAAATAGTCTATACTGGAGATACTAGGCCTTTCAAGGATCTGGCGAAAATTGCGGAAAAAGCTGACCTGCTTATTTGCGAAGCAACTTTCGGAGATGAACTGTCAGAAAGGGCGGAAAAGGATGGCCACTCTACACCAGTTAAGGCGGCTAGAATCGCTAAGAAGGCTAGAGTTAAAAGGCTTGTTTTGACACATATAAGTGCAAGATATGATGAAGCATCAGTGCTTTTGGAACAGGCAAAGAAAATTTTTAAGAACACTCTAGTGGCAGAAGATTTTATGAAATTAGATATTTCCTTTTCAGAAAAGTAGTTTTTCTAGCTCATGCAAGCTCTCCGTAACATGCTCTGTTGACTCCACAATCACTGCTCCATTATATGATATCTTTTCCAAGGTTTCAGCAAAACTTTTCCAGTTGACTGTTCCGCGGCCTATCCCAAGATGCAGGTCTTCTTTGCCATCATTATCATGGGCGTGAATGTGCACCAACTTGTCTGAAAATTTCTCCATGAACAGCTCAATCTGCCCATTTAAGTTAGCGTGCCCAACATCTAAAACCAGGCCTAAATTATAATCCGCTTTGAAATCCTCATAGAATTTTTGGAAATGCTCAACACTCTTCATTAAGAAAGGATATGGTTCAGGAAGATTCTCGATGGCAACATTCACACCATAATCCTTTGCAGCTTTGCATAACAACTCGACCGTTTTAATATTTTGAGTCCAACCCAAACTTGGATAGAACATGCTTACTCCCGTCTCAATTCCAGGATGTAAAATCCATAGCCTGGCTTCTAGGAAATGTGCATTAACCAGCGATGCTAACAGCCTTTTAACCATGGCCCTTAAGAGAGAGCTGGAAGGTGAAGCTATGTTTATGTCAGCATATGGAGCATGCACAGAGAATTTTAAATCGTAGGATTTGGACAGGTCTAAGAGTTTTGAGACTCTACGCTTGTTCAAAGCGTGGAGGCCTTCATCTACAACCTCGATAAATTTTATGTCCCTTTTCAAAATGTCTTTTATACTTTCATAGAAAGGGTCGCCTAGCTTGTGAAGCATGGACAGGCCAATCGTAGGATTAATCATGCTTAATTCTCCCTAGAAAGGAGAGTAGAGCTGTTAAAGCTATAATTAACTTTAGCTATGCAATTTTGAAAAGGGTATGTTTAAAAGGCTATTTTTTCAAATTAATTGATGGCACAGGCTGGATCGGGAGGTTTATGGTTGAGGAAAAGGAGATAGTGGCCTTTCTCGAAAAACGTGGAGGCGAGGCTTCCATAAACGATATTGCGGAAGGCTTAGGCATACCGAAGTATGGGCCAAACTCCGCCTATGCCTTCCTGCAATCCTTAAAGAACAAGGGTATTGTTGAACGGCGCGGCGAATTATGGACCCTTACAGAGGAGGTCAAACTTAAATCTGCAGAAAAACAGCCAGTAGTGGAGCGGACACTAGCAAAGCCTGCAGAAGAAGCGAGGATTTCTCTACCAAAACCTGAGCAAAAAACGGAGACAGTTATTTCAGGAGATGTTGAAAACCTTGTGAGGGCTATGGCGCAAGCCCTTGCTGAGGCTATGAGAAGCGCCAAGATGCCTGCCGATGAGTGGGAGTTAGCTACAAGGCCTATGACAACAAGAATTGAGAAGGAGGGGGAGGAAAAATTGAAGGGACTTGTGCAAAAACCCGACGAGGCTTTTGAGGCTAAAAAGCCTCTCATAGGGTTCCAAACAGGCACTTTTCTGGATCAGCTTTTCTTGACTCCGGATGGAAAAAGTTTGGGCGGCATTCCAATATGCGGACAACTAGCCATAGTTGGCTTGCCTGGCGCTGGAAAATCTATTCTGGTAGAGGAAATAGCGGTGAGGGTTGCTTCGTCTGGGCGAAAAGTGCTTTACGCCACATCTGAGGATACCTGGAAAAGTGCTACACCCAGATTTGACCTTCAATCAAGGCTTAAACAGAAAGCTGATATTCTAGGTTTGGATTGGAATAAAATACGTGAAAACCTCTTCGTGCTGGATACTGTGGCTTATCCCGAACTGCGTGACTGGAATACCTTCGCTGAAACTTATCGATATATTGCAGAGAAGGAAAAAATTGAACTGGCCATAATAGACTCTGTAACTGTGCTTGAATCCTACCGTGGAGCCCTTAAATATAGAGTTATGGAGTTGGCCAGATACAATCAAGTGCACGGTATAACAGCCCTATTCGTCAACCAGAGAAGCGCCGAGGTTTGGGACAGTTATGACATGGCAGGAGGTATAGGATTAGCCCACAACCTAGACGGAACAATAATTGTGGATTATGGACGCGTTTACTGGTACGATCAGCAAGTGGATCTAGGCGCCGAAAGAGGCGCATTTGTCAGAATAGCACGGGTTCTAGACTGTAGAATGTGCAATTTCGAACGGAGAAGAGTAAGAGTGGACATAACCCATGATGGTTTCTTAAAGCCCACCGAGACCATTCCAAAAATTGAGCAAACGAAAACGTGAAGCAGATCATGTCCATTGTTAAGCCTCCAACTCTGAAAGATCTTACTGAAACTTATGGTTCACAAAAAGAAGCAGTTTTACGACTCATCGAGGCGGGCTTCTCTCCAGAGCAGATAGCATGGAAAACAGGTATCCCATATTACCTTATACGCCTTTACATGGAGGGAAAAGAGCCGAAAAAGGATATGCCCTTCTCTAAGATTGTTGAAATTTATGAGCGCCTAGCAGTTTTGAGGGGAAAGAAGGGCAAAGAAACGGAGCTTGCCAAATTCTTTAAAACCTTGGAGCTCCCCCTAGAAGTGAAGACGCGTTTCGCCCTAGGAACATTAACCGAAGAAAGCCTAAAGATCGGCCCAGGTCTTATAGAAAGAAGTATAGGTCTTGCTACAGGAGCCTCGAAAGAGGAGGTTAAAAGACTTTTTATAGACTATGGAGAATATGGTGAAGTTGTTTACCTCCTTAAAGGTCCTTCTGAGCCAAGGCTTTCAGTAAATGAAGTTTACGAAGCCATAGCACTTCTGCCTAAGCTTAAAAGCGTAAAGGAAAGAGAACTCTATGTTTCAAGTCTTTTAAGTTTAAGTACACCCCTAGAAGCCAAATACATCGTTAGGCTTCTCCTCGGCGATCTAAAACTTGGCTATTATGCCAGCACAGTTATTAGGGCAGCTGCGAGAACCTACGGCGTCCCACCCGAGCTCATAAAGAACGCCTGCGCCATTATGGGAATAGTGGAAGGCATAAGCATGGCACAAGAAGGAACTCTGAAGCTTGCAGAGGTCAAGATGCGCCCCGGCCAATTTATAAAGCCTCAATTGGCTCACATTTACGAGCCTGACAAGCTTGTTTATCCGGTCAGAGCCGAATACAAGCTTGACGGAAGCCGCCTCCAAATTCATAAGTGGGGCACCCAGATATGGCTATTTTCAAGACGAGGCGTGGAAAAATCTAAAACCCTTCCGGAAATTGTGGAAATAGCCAGCAAATTTAACGCCCACAGCTGTATTGTTGATAGCGAAATCATCGCCGTTGATCCAGCTGGCAACCCGTTGCCTTTCCAAGTTATGCTTGAAAGAACAGTACCAAGGGAGTTATCCTCCGATGAGCTTGAAGAGAGACGGAAAAGGGTCGGCGTAACCATAAAGGCATTTGACATACTATTCCTTAACGGACGAGACTTAACAGATTTACCGCTTTCTGAAAGGCGCAAATATCTTCTAGAAGTTGTCCCTCATGAATACATAGTTGAGGGCGCAGACTGCAAAAGCGAAGTTGAGCTTATGCGCTTCTATGAGGAAGCCCTTAAAAATAAGTATGAGGGAATTGTTGTGAAAAGCCTCAATGCTGTCTATGAGGTTGGACAACGCACCTACACTTGGCTTAAGCTTAAACCTGAAAGGGACACCATAGATTGCACCATAGTTAAAGCCCTTTATGGGAAAGGCAAACGGGCGGGCCTATACTCATCTTTTCTCCTTGCAATCAGAGATCCAACGGAAAGGAAGCTTTATACTATTGGAAAAGTTTCGAACCTGCCAGAGGAAACCATGAACGCCCTGGCAACAATAGTTGAGGAAAATAGAAAGGACGAGGATGAGGAAGGCGTTTTTGTGAAACCTACGGTGGTGGTTGAGGTTACCTACCAAGAAATCCAGGAAACAGACGAGTATACAAGTGGCTATGCTTTAAGAGTGCCAAAAATAGTTCGTTTTAGAACAGATAAGAGTGTGGAAGATATAGATACTCTTGAAAAGTTAGAGAAACTCTATGAATTGCAATATGAACGCTACCCGACCAAAATGATATAAGCTTCTTGGCTTGAGTGGGCTTTAGCCCTTCGCCATGTACCTTTCATATAGAAGGAAATATTTCTTTCACATTACTTCAGAAATTTCGTTACTAAAATTTTGAACTTTTACAGCCTAAATCTTTTAACGATGTTGAAGGTTTCTAGAAGGCCTATAGGTTGCGCTGAGCCTATATTTGCAGTGGTTTTATGTTGCTCCTTGCGGGTTCCTATGGCTATTTCTACAAATTCCCTCAGCGTTTGGGTGGCAAAATCCCATGTGGGCCTTCCATATATTAGGCCTTGACAGTTGGAATCCGCGTAAATGTAAAGATTTTTCCCGCCGAACCAGTATAGCGCCGCATGTGCATGCCCATATTTTGGTGTTGTCAAGATTTTGAAAGGCCATAGCTTGCAAGCAATAGGCTTCATATACTGTAGGCCGCAGAGGTTCATTCCTGGAAGACTATACAGGAACACACATGAGCCGTCGCTTTTCTTTCTAAGATAAAGCTTGCCAAGTCCTGAAAACGTTGTTTCAACTCCATAATTTTTAACAATGTTCAGCCACTCTTGAAAGCTTAGAACGACAGTATAGGCTTTACAGCACAGACCACATGCTAAACATTTCCAGTCAGCGATATACTGCCATGGAACAAATTGCATCCTTGCTTTCCGCCTGCCCTACTCTCTTTTTCAAGCTGTTAAGGGATTCTAATTAAAGTTTATTCATCAAAAGTTGCCAAATTTTCTGTACAGATAAATGGTGTGAGTTGGATAGCCCAGTTTTGGGTTTTCGCAGAAGTTCTCAACCTTTACAGGATTCCAGCCGACAATTTCATAATCGTGTGAAACGATTCTTGCCCCGGGCTTCAGCTCCGCCTCAAGCTTTGGCCTAATCTTTTCATTAGCGCTGGTGGTTAAATATAGAAAAACAACATCAGCTGGTGATAGGTCAACATTAAACATGTCGCCGTTAATTATGGTAACTCTGTCCTGAAGACCCTCCTCATACACGGCGCTCAAAGCCTTATTAGCTAAGTCCTCTCTCAGCTCAACGCCAACAGCTCTAGCTTTAAACTCCTTTGCAGCCATTATTACGGTTCTTCCATCCCCAGCTCCAAGATCGAAGAAAACCTCTCCTGGTTTCAGTTCAGCCAAAACCAGCATATGTCTCACAACTGGGAAGGGTGTTGGAACGAATGGAGCTATGAACAGTTAAGGGCCCCCTTTTCCGGTTTTATCAGTCGCTTAATCCTTCTTAAAAATTTTCCCGAAAATCTAAGCAACATATGTTGCCCTTTTTGGCGTAGGTCTCCTGGCTTCACCACATTTCATGGTGCTTTGAGCGCAGAGATCCAAATACTTCTCTTCATTTCCAGTTCCAGCAGCCTCAGCCGCTCTTCGACATAGCTCACTTGGTTCCTCACATCCTTCCTCCCTACAGAGTTTCGATATGAAAAGACATATTTCCTCAACATCTTTCGGCTCTAATACCGCCCTGTTCGTCCGCACTAGGAGGCAAAGTTCTCTGGCCAAGACGCAGTTTTTGATATATTTTATTCTATTAAGCACTTCTTCACGCATTTTTTTACGACTTATTTCCAATGTTATTTTTCTCTCCGCTTTTGAAACTTGCTTACCAAGATTAAGGGAACCTCCAATTTAAAAGTTGTTATTGAGTTCAACTTCTACCAGAATCTTTTGCTTATAGCCTTGCGTTCAGCTTCAAGCACAAGCGCATATAGCTTGTCGCTAAGGGTAGACTCTTTCTCAAGAACCTCCTTCACATCAGAAGGCTGAACCTTTCTTGCACATAAAGCAACAGCGGCAGCCTTACCATATTTTGCTATTAAACGCGCCGTTTGAATAGCTTGTTTCCGCAGTTTTTCCTCGCTCTTACTAAGCCTTTCGGCTTTCTTTTCAATAAGAGGTAAAACTTTTTCTTCCTCCTCTTTTAGAAGTCCCAGGGCTTCGGAGCCGCATTTGGGGCATTTTGGTATTTCAGGGAGATCTTTAACCCGGATCATATCAATGTACTCCCAACAGTTTGTGCATACAAAGATGCATGTCTCGTTCAGGAGCCTAGCCTTAGCAGACTCTATGAGTACTGCCTGCATTCTTTCAGGTGGAATTAAGTCAGTCTTCATGCTGACTCGCTCAATTCCTACACGAGCTATTGGCGTAGCTCGCCCTTGATTTTTAACAACAACTATTTGGATTTCTCCTTCACGGACTCTCCTTAAAATATATACAAGCCTTTCAAGGTCGAGATCCTTCAAGAAAACCTCTTTTAGGGCTTCTTCAAATATTGGGGTTCCCTCGAAGCTTCTCAGCAACCTTTGAAGACTTACACTGCTGAAGTCCGCCCACTTTTCCAGAGCGCCGAAACGCCTAGCAACATGAATCATTCTCCGTTTAAAGATGCCAGTTTTCACAACAGCTCTTGTTAAGGAGTCCCTTACTGTTTGTTCGTCCATCATCCCCATCTCCTTTAGTAGTTCAGCCAACTGCTCCGAATTGACGGCGCCTATTGTCTGGATAAATATGCGGTATGGGTCATGCTGGACCACAATGCCATAGCCCACCCTTTCCGAAAGCATTTGACCAATAAGCTGGGCTAAAGCTCTATTCGTAAGAGAGCCAAAGTGAGCGTGGAGGATGACAAATTCCTCCCAATCTTCAACAGTTATTCGCCTATCCGTTGGAACTGGAACTCCTGAAGTTGCCTGCTCAACAGTTTCGGTCAAGGCCTTCAAGATTGTTTCCTTATCCGATGGATACTCCTTGCTCAGCTCAACCGCTATCTTCTCTGGAGAGACACCGCTTTGCACTTTTTCCTCGACGAAACCTCTTATGGAACCAACCTCCTGCGCCACTTCGAAGGGAACTGGGATTTCCTCGCCAACCCAGCTTGGTATGGCTCCCGAAGGATCATCAACAGGCTTAACATACACCTTATCGCCGGACACATTGATTATCCGCCATGGGCTTCCCCTAATTATGAACTTGGTTCCAGGTCTACCGTACTCTGCCATAAAGGCTTCATCCAAAATTCCAACGGCAGAGTCATTTGTTTCGTCGATGACAAGGTATTGCTTTTCCTCTGGTATCATGGATAAGTTGTCAAAGTAGTATTCGAAGAGGGCCTTTGTCCTTCTAGGTTTCAGAACAACCTTGTCCTCAAAAGAAACCCATGCCAACCGTGGGAAACGATCATGCATATACCTAAGGATCTTTTCAATATCGTCTATTGTCAAATCAGAATATAGATAGGACCTTCTAAACATTTTAAGGATTTCATCAAACTCAAGCCTCTTATGCTTCAGGAGCAAACCAGCGATCTGATGTGCAAGAACATCATAAGGCTTTGGCGGAATCTCAACGGGCTCAAGTTCCTCTTTTAATGCACGTCTAGCTATAACCAGAGATTCTAGAGTGTCGTCAGAGTCCATTGTCACGATTATGCCTTCAGCTATGCGTCCAATCCTGTGGCCACTCCTGCCAACCCTCTGTATGAGCCTAGTCACCTGTCTAGGGCTCATGTACTGTACAACTAAGTCTATTCTGCCAACATCTATGCCAAGTTCTAAACTGCTTGTGCAAACAAGTCCTTTCAATTCTCCGTTTTTTAATCCCTTTTCAGCAGCTATGCGGGATGGTTTCGCAAGTGATCCATGATGTATTGAGATCGGGAAGTCTATATCCCAGACTTTGAATCTGCTCGCCAAAACCTCTGATATTGCCCGCGTGTTTGTGAATAGGAGAACAGACCTGCGCTTGCTTATATAATCGCGGATCACCCTAAGTCTTGCAGCTACCTCAGGATGCGTGTAAAGCCTCTCGGCAAGCTTTAAATCCTCAGCCTGGGGGTGCGGATAAACGATCTTAAGGCGCATCATTCTTGCAACTGGAACCCTAACAATTTCAACATCTCTACCATTTCCAACGAGAAACTGGGCAACCTTTTCTGGACTTCCTATGGTAGCAGACAAACCTATCACTTGAAAGTCCCTTTCAATAATAGCCCTAAGCCTTTCAAGGGCTAAAGAGAGTTGACTCCCCCTCTTGCTATCGGCCAATTCATGAACCTCATCAATGATAACCCAGCGCACACGCTTTAGATGCTGCCTTATAACCCACCCAGACAAAATTGACTGAAGAGTTTCAGGGGTTGTTATTAAAATATCGGGGGGGCTTCTAGCCTGTCTTGTCCTCTCGCTTGTCTCGGTATCACCGTGCCTAACAGCCAACTTTATGTCAAGATTGTTACACCACCACTCAAGCCTCTCAAGCATATCACGGTTTAACGCCCTTAAAGGCGTGATATACAAAACTTTAATTCCGGGAGTTTTTGGCTCCTGTATTAGCATACTTAAAACCGGAAGAAAGGCTGCCTCCGTTTTTCCTGTGGCGGTTGGCGATATAAGAAGAACATTCTTACCCTCAAGGATTTTAGGAATCGTTTTCTCCTGGGGTTCTGTGGGCTTCAAGAATCCCCTCTGCTCAATAAGTCTTCGAACGGGCTTTACAAGCATGTCAAAAGCATTCTTAGGACAAACTTCCAAAGCTAAACCTCAACGTGCCAAAGAGATAAACATAAAGCCACTGTAAAAGCATTTTGGAAGCCCAGCGGGAAGTGGGATATCAGCTCAATTATACTCTTTGTTTGTAATTATTACATTTTTTATTCCATAAAAAAGAATGTTTTTGAAAAATAAAGAGGATTTAACATATAAAATTTATAAACAAGCAGCCCTTTTAGAAAGGGAGCAGAACCAATCAATGATGTTAAATCATAAGGTAAAGTTTAAAGCCA
Source organism: uncultured Candidatus Bathyarchaeia archaeon (assembly GCA_964487415.1). Taxonomy (GTDB): domain Archaea; phylum Thermoproteota; class Bathyarchaeia; order Bathyarchaeales; family Bathycorpusculaceae; genus DRVV01. Next base: position 10,868 of record CAZAPQ010000056.1, read on the forward strand.
TCTGGAATTTAACAAAGAGGAGCTCCTTGCTAAAATAACATAAGTAGGCAGATAGGAGTTAGCTCAGAAATGAGTGAGTATCTGGAAGCCTTACGCCCAAAATTAAGCAAAGATGACTACAGTAAGCTATGTGCCATAAAAATTCCCAGAGTTCATCAATTTATAGCTGAGTCAGCGGAACTATGTAACCCGGATAGAATCTTCATATCAAACGATTCTCCAGAAGATAGAGACTACATTAGACAGCAAGCAATAGCCACTGGTGAGGAAAAGCCGCTGGCCATGCCGGGGCATACAGTACACTTTGACGGTCCTTACGATCAAGGGAGGGACCGTGAAGCCACCAAATACCTTGTACCTAAGGGGGATTACCTCAGCAAAGCTCTCAACCAGATCGACAGGGACGAGGGACTGGCTGAAGTTAGAGGTCTGCTTAAAAATTCAATGAAAGGACGCACGATGATTGTTATGTTCGTCTCTCTTGGACCCCGAAACTCCGCTTTTACAGTCCTAGGCATGCAGTGCACAGATTCATGGTATGTAGCTCATTCTGAATACCTTCTATTCAATCCTGGATATGAAGCCTTTACGAAGGCAGAACCGCACACGCACTTCTTAAGAGTTTTACACTCATCCGGAAGATTAAACGAGAACATGGTCAGCGTGGATTATGATAAAAAGAGAGTATATATCGACTATACCGATGATGTAATTTACAGCGTTAACACTCAGTATGCAGGCAACTCTGTGGGCTTTAAGAAACTAGCCTTCCGTCTTGCTATAAGGAAGGCTAACAAGGAAGGCTGGCTTGCAGAACATATGATGATAATGGGCGTGCATGGTCCAGGAGGCAGGAAAACCTACTTTGCAGGGGCCTTTCCAAGCGCGTGCGGCAAAACTTCAACAGCCATGCTTCCCGGCGAAACAATATTGGGCGATGATATTGCATACATTCGAAACATAGGTTCCGTTGCCCGCGCGGTAAATGTTGAATGCGGGATCTTCGGTATCCTTCAAGGCATAAACCCAAGGGATGATCCAGTCATATACAAGGCGCTTACAAGTCCAGGAGAGATCATATTCTCCAATGTATTAGTCAAGGATGGGAAGCCTTACTGGCTGGGAATGGGCAGTGAGCTTCCAAAAGATGGAATAAACTATACTGGATACTGGTGGGAAGGCAAAACAGACGAGCATGGAAATTTGATTCCGCCCGCTCATAAAAACGCCCGTTACACAATATCCTTAAGAGCGCTGAAAAACTGTGACCCAGAATTAGATAATCCTATGGGCGTTGAGTTAGGCGGAATAATGTATGGGGGACGGGACTCTAAGGCATATGTGCCGGTCCAGCAGAGCTTTAACTGGGAGCATGGAATAATCTGCTACGGAGCAGCTTTAGAAACAGAAACGACATTTGCAATAGTAGGAAAGGAGGGTATACCAGAAATAAATATGATGAGCATACAGGACTTCATCTCCATCCCCATGGGCCAGAACATTCGAAACAATCTGAACTTCGGAAGGAAACTTAAAAAGCAGCCATTAATTTTCGGGGTTAACTACTTTCTAAGGGACCTAAAAACGGGCGAGTATCTGAATGCCCCCATAGATAAGCATGTTTGGGTAAAGTGGATGGAGTTACGTGTGCACCACGATGTGGGAGCCCGAGTTGCACCAACGGGTTTAATTCCGAAGTATGAAGATCTTTACGTGCTATTTAAACAGGTGCTGAACAAGGAATACCGCAAGGAAGATTACATTAAACAATTCACCATCAGAGTCCCAGAAAATCTAGCCAAGATTGAGCGTGTAGAGAATTTTTACAAGGAAAAAGTTGCAGACACTCCAGAGGAGCTATTTACAATATTAGGTCAGCAGCGTGAGCGCTTGCTGGAAGCTAGAGAAAAATTTGGAGATTATATTTCACCTGAATGCTTTGAGGAAGTTGTTTGATATTTTACAGCATTTAATACAACGAAAAACGAAACAATTTAAAAGCAAAACATATGAATTAATTGTTCATGAGCGTATATAATTTAGGTAAAAAAGCTCGGCAGTATGCTAAAAATTTGAAAAAGAGGAAGATGGATTTTGAAATTAGACAGATGACCTTAGAGGATCTCCCAGAGGTTTGGCGTTTAAGCGAAAAAATTTTTACACCATACAGCTTACAGTTTACCTATAGAACATGGAATGTCAACGAATTGTTATCACGTTTCCAAGATGACCCAGAATTATGCATAGTAGCAGAGAATAAAACCACAGGGAAAATTGGCGGATTCATAATTGGGAGCATATTGAAACGCCCCCTCAGCCCTTGGACTTATGGATACCTAGCATGGATTGGGGTGAGAAAGAGCCTGCAGAGGCGAGGTGTAGGAGAGAAACTATATCGGGAATTGGAAGGTAGATTCCGGAATAAAGGAGCGCGTATAGCCATTGTTGACGTAGAGGGCAGTAATAACGCTGGAATACGGTTCGTTGAAAAACTTGGATTCAAACAAGGTCAAATGTATATCTGGTACTCGAAAAACCTTGAACAGTAGAGTGTGCACACCCTTTCAAAGAAAGTGTCTAAAACCCTCCTATATGAAAAAAGATTCAACTTGAACATAATGGAAAATTATTTATTTATCATCATGAGAAACCATTTGCTAGAATATTGGAGGATAAAATATGGCTAAATGTCCAAAATGTGGAACAGAAGTAGCATCACCTAGGAAAAAGTGGACCATGGCAGGACGCCCAGACAAGTCTGGAAAGAGAATGCAGCTAGAAATAGGGCTTTTTGATTGCCCCAAATGCAAGAAACCGTTCCGAGAGGTACTAAGTAAAAAGAAGGTTTAAGGAGGACTTGACGGAGACCTTTCATGCCAAAGGATAAAGCTAAACAGAATATATGTCCTGAATGCGGTATGGAAGTTAAAGACCCATATAAAACCTGGGAGCTTGTAGCTCCAATTCCTGACAAGAAAATGCGAATTACGGTAACAATATTCGGAATGTACCAATGCACTAAATGTGGCAAAAAATTTAAAGGAATAGTGGGGAAAGCCAAACTAGGCGCAGAAGGCATCGAAATTTAGCATTATCTCTTTCTCAAATCCCCTTTCTGCTTTTTCTAATCCGTTAAATTTTAAACTTGGAAGGCCAATTCAATAAAGTACTAAACTGAAAGAGTGTATACAATTGACGGTTAAGTCTCTAAAATCCCTATGGGGAAGAGAACCATTCCAAACATTATTGACTTATGCTTTAATCTTTGTGATAGTCCTAGGTTTTTATTTTGGCGCTCCATTAGTATTGGGCACGGAATATCCCGCATTAACGGTTGCATCTACAAGCATGTTGCCAACGCTAAATGTCGGCGATTTAATAATAGTTCAAAAGGTGGATCCAGCATATATAAGGGCGGATAGGCTTACTGGAGATATTTTAGTTTTTAGAAATCCCAGAAACCCTGAGGAGTTTATTGTCCACAGGGCAGTAAAAAAGGAAAAAGTTGGCAGCTACTACTTGATCACAACACTTGGTGACTATAGCAAGTATGGTGAAAAGGATCAGTTTTCACCGTGGAACTCATCTTTACTAATAGGAAAAGTTATCGCCAGAATTCCCTATATTGGCAACTTACCACTGCTTGCTCATGCAGAAAAAGACATGTACATCCTTCTATTAACAACTCTGGCAATTCTCTTTATTTTAATGCTCGTTTTCAGTTTCGGCGAAGGCGGACAAGAAGATAAAAAAGAAGAGAGCATGAGAAAAGCTGATCTGCAGATCGCATTTTTCATCATTATAAATCTTCTAATTGTCGGATTCCTAGTTTTTAGCCTATTTGGAACTTTTACGTTCCCTCAGCCAGGAGCCACTCCACAGGAGGCAACCATCAGAGGCATGTACGCAGATTTAGAGTTTCATAAAAACTATACAGGTGCTGAACCCTTTTTAACTCTGGGTTTCCTACACTATAGAATTGATTTATTGTTTGCAGAAGGTGTACGTTTAGGCGTGCTCACATTTTCATGGGCTCAAGTAGCAATTTTGGCATTAATAACATTTAACGCTTGGAAAATTATTGATTTTGTAAGGAATATAAAAGCCTTAAAAGCGATAAATTTAAAGCCCTAAGGCTTTATAAATGGTATTTAAAAGCTTTACGTTAAGGGATGCTTTATGTCGAAATCTAAGGCGATAGTTAACATAGAGAATGTTGTTGCATCTGCAACGCTAAACCAGAAAGTTGACTTAAACGCCGTTGTTAAGAGCTACCCTGGGGTGGAATACAGACCAGAACAGTTCCCTGGACTAGTTTTTAGGCTTAAGAGACCGAAGACAGCTACTCTTATTTTTAACTCAGGCAAAATGGTCTGCACAGGAGCAAAGTCGGAAAAAGAAGCAAAAAGAGCTGTAATGAAAGTTATTAAGGAGTTAAAGAAAGGCGGCATAATTATCATTAGCAAACCTGAGTTGAAAATCCAAAATATCGTGGCTTCAGCGAGCCTAGGCGGAATGATAGACTTGGAAAAGGCAGCGTATAGCCTAGGCAAAACAATGTATGAGCCGGAGCAGTTTCCAGGACTAATCTACAGAATGGATGATCCAAAGGTCGTTATACTGCTTTTCGCGAGCGGAAAACTTGTATGCACTGGTGCAAAGAAAGAGCAGGACGTATATGACGCCGTGAACAAATTGCACATGATCCTAGAGGAAAAGAACTTAATATTCTACGAATAGCTGCCCTTCTACTCTCTTTCTTTAATCTGCTTCTGAATAGTTTTTAGCTGCTCTTCGTTTATGGCTCCTATTTCATAGAGCATTGAGGCAACTTCGCTTATATTTACAAGCGCATGTAGTTTTATGCCGACTTTTTCTAGTCTCTCGGCGCCATTCTCCTGCCTATCTAAAAGAACCACAACATCCTCGACTACTCCGCCTTCAGCTGTTATGGCTCTTGCAGCTCTTCTAAGAGATAAACCCGTGGTTATTAAATCATCAACAAGTAATACACGATCTCCAGGCGTTATCAAGCCTTCAACCCTTCTTTGTCTTCCATGAAGGCGGACTCCCTTGCGAATGTAGAGAAAGGGTTTCTTAAGAGTATAGGCTATAACTGAAGCAAAGGGTATACCTGCAACTGGTATCCCCGCCACCCTATTAAAATCATCCAAGCCTATTTCTTCCTCGATAAAGTCCACATAAAACGAGCAGATTTTATGAAAAGCGTCTGGAAAACTTGGAACTATGCGGAGGTCTATGTAATATGGACTAATTTTTCCACTTGTTAATTTGAAGGTTCCAAACTGTAACGCACCTATTTTGTTTAGAATCTTGCATGTCTCAAGTTTTGCGGACTCTCCGATCTTCTTTTGCATATATTACACCTTTTTGGAAACAGAATATGTCTTTCCAATTTCAGGCACTATACATGAAACATTGGGCAAATTCTTCTTAATCATGTCAGCGAACTTCCTTAAATCAGCCGTGGAGCCCGTATGGTATGGAACAGCCACCCTCGGCTTTGTTAATCTAGCTATTTCAAAGCCAGTCGCAGGAGAAGACCCTGGGGCTATGCCAACCGTGCAAAAGACAATGTCAAATTTCTCCCTAGCGGCTACATCAGCCATTTCTGGGAACGGTAGACTGTCGGCTGTGTGGAAGACTTTAACACCATCCTCGCTTGTGATCACGAAAGTTACAGGTGTAGCAGCCGGAGGATGATTACACTTCTCAGCTTTAACCGAAACTTCGCCTATTTTAACTTCAGAGCCCTGCTGGACCTCACGCAGCTTTTCGGCTGGAATTATATTACGCAGTCGCTTCGCGGATGTGGCATCTGCTACAACCATGCATTTAAACATTTTATATAATTCGTAGATTACAGATTGATCAAAATGGTCATAGTGCTCATGAGTTACTAGAATAGCGTCGACATGTTGAAATGTTTTGGGCTTAACATCCACGGGATCTATTACTAGGGTTTGGGATGGTGTTTTTATTATTACACCAGCATAGTTATTGAACCATACGAACGCTATCTCGTTTTTTGCAGGAACCTCAACAGCCATATGCATTTCCCCATTTTATACTAATAGCTTACATCTTAAAGAGCTTATGCTAAAGCTTAATAGATGCTTTTTATCTGTGTCTCAACGGAGTAATACTTATGGTTGATATTTGGCTACCTTACGGCAAAACAGAAGTTTGTGTTAGAGTTCAAGCTAAAAACCTTCTAGGCAGCATTGAACCTATAGATAAACCCGGCGTTCCAGATGTAAAAGCTGAAATTGAAAGGTCTTTGATGGAACCTATAGGCTCTAAGAGATTAATGGAAATCGTAAAACCAGGGGACAAAGTGGCCATTACCGTCGATAATAGAATATCAACGTACAATCATATTCTCATCTCCTCCATTCTTAATGAGTTGAGTGGAGCAGGTATTAAGAACGAAAATGTGACAGTCATTATGGCTGGAAACACTGATGCCTGCGGGGATAGGGACGCTTCAATAAGCCTCGGGGACATTTCAAGGCATGTTAAAGTTGTAAGCCATGACATGGGAACAAATGATCTAATTTACTTGGGAAATACTTCCAAGCATGGAACAAAGGTGCACGTAAACAGGCTCTTTGCAGAAGCCGACGTAAAAATTCTGGTTGGAGACATAAGTCTTCACTCTTTTGCGGGTTATAGAGGCGGCAGATATGCTGTTCTACCGGGGATAGCAGGCGAGGAAACCATAAGAAACAATCACGCTATGCTTATTCATCCAAATGCCAGAAGCGGGATGCTTGAAGGAAATCCTGTACATGAAGACATGACTGAAGCTGCAAGGCTGGCAAAGGTTGACTTCATTTTAAACATTGTAACAGACGTTAGGGGCAATATTGTCAAGTCTTTTTCCGGAGATCTCGAAAAGGCCTTTTATAATGGGGTGAAATTAATGGATGAAATGTGCCGTGTGCCTGTCGACCGCAAAGCAGACATTGTTGTAGTCAGCCCGGGCGGCTATCCGTATGATTTAAACCTTTATGGGGCACTGGACTGCCTCGAGAACATTATTGAGGTTGTTAAGCGTGGCGGAGTGGTGGTTTTGGTTGCAGAGTGCATGGAAGGTTATGGAAATCAGATTTTTTATGAGTGGATGATTAGATTTAAGGATTTGAAGGCTGTTGAGGGAGCAATTAAGCGTGGCTTTGTTTTGGGTGGGCATAAGGCCTTCCACCTTCTAAGGGCCCTTCAGAAAGTTCAAATAATTCTCGTTTCAGCTATACCGGATTATTATGCTGTAAACGTTTTTAAACTTAAAACTGCGCGAACGGTTAATGGGGCCCTTAACGAGGCATTGAAGATCGCCGGAGAAAATGCCAAGGTGTGGGTTATGCCCTATGGAGGTTTCATTATGCCTGAGCTCAAAGCCGCTTGATGAATAAATGGTCGAATTTCTAGAAAAGTCTTAAATGTCGGAAGTTTGACCCTAATTTCACATATGAAAAGTTTCACGGGAGTAAGAGTTTGCAACAAACATTTAAGCTTCGTAAATTCACGCCGAAGGATCTGGAGCGAGTCATATACATTAACCGTACATGTCTCCCTGAAAATTATATAGACCAGTTTTTCATCGATCTTTATGAGAGATTTCCTGAAACTTTCATTGTGGCTGAAGTAAACGGTGAAATTGTAGGATATATAATGTGCCGAATTGAGGTTGGCCTATCTAATTTCGGTTTAGGCGGCTTTATAAAGAAGGGGCACATAGTCTCAATAGCCGTTATGCCCCAGCATAGAAGGAAGGGTATAGGATACGCGCTTGTCTCAAAGGCCATGGAGGGAATGCAGTTTTATGATGCCAGACAGTGCTTTTTAGAGGTTAGGGTAAGCAACTTGCCGGCCATAAACCTATATAAAAAGCTAGGATTCAAAATTTCGAAAATAATACGCGGCTATTATTCAGACGGTGAAAATGCCTATTTAATGACGCGAGAATTATGAATGCAAACCCAACATTTTATAGATTTGAGTTTTTCGTTCTTCAACCTTTCTTGCCGCCTCAATGAATAAGTTATTCCCATGGGAGTCAATAGCAACTATTAACGGACCAAAATTTTCCACGTCCAAAACCCACAATGCTTCAGGTACTCCTAAATCAAGCCATTCCACGCTTCTGACGTTCTTCACAAGTTTCGCGGCTAAAACCGCAGCTCCCCCGGTGAAAACTCCATAAACAGCACCGTATTTTTTCATAGCCTCCGTTGTTTTTTCACCCATGCCACCTTTCCCAACGACAACTCTTACTTTGAAGTTTTTAATCAATTCAGCCTCGAAGTATTCCATTCTTGTGCTTGTGGTGGGGCCGGCTGCCAGAACAAACCACTCGTTGTCTTCCCTCCTAACAAGGGGGCCGCAGTGGTATAGGGCAAGCCCTTCAAGGTTTATGGGCAAAGGTTTCCGGCTTTTTATATACTCCAATGCACGCCTGTGCGCTTGATCCCTCGCCGTCACAATGAGGCCTGTTATGTATATAACATCATTAACTCTAAGCTGGCGGATTTCCTTCTCATGGATCGGTGTTTTTAGATGATAAACAGCCATGTTAGGTTTCCTCCGAATTAAGGGTTAAATATTCCACTGAGCCGTCTGGATATATTCTTGCGGAAGCCCTTCTTAGGGCCCAGCAGCTGAACGCCACGGCTACTGGAAAGCTTGCCGGATGTCGGTAGGCATAATCCACATGAACCTTTAATGCTGTGATTTTTCCGCCAAGTCCCATTGGCCCTATGCCAGTCATGTTGATGGCCTCTAAAAGCTCCTCTTCAAGTTTAGCCAGCTTGGGATTTGAGTTAGGCTTATTTAGGGGTCTCAGAAGAGCCTTTTTAGCCAGTTTCACTGCCAAATCAGCGCCTCCTCCAAGTGCAACTCCAAGGACTGTTGGAGGACATGGCTTAGCCCCAGCCCTAATTACTGTTTCAATAACAAAAGTTTTGAGATCTTTGAAATCCACTCCCGGAAGAAGCATGCTTAATGATGAAACATTTTCAGAACCTCCTCCCTTAAGCAGTACAGATAAATCTAAAATGTCGCCGGACACAATTTCCCAGTCTATTTGGGGGGAGAACCTCCCAGTGTTATCGCCGCTGTTCTGATTGTTTATTGGATTTATGGCGTTAGGCCTTAAAGGAACCTCCCTTGTAGCCCGCTTAACGGCATTAATTATTGCCTCTTCAACCTTGTCTAGGCCTTTAAGCTCAGCTCCGGCTCTGACATAAATGGTTATAATGCCAGTGTCTTGGCATAGCGGAATCTTATGCGCCTCAGCAAGTTCCACGTTCTCGAGAATCGCCTTCAATTGGATTTTGCCAATTTCGCTTTCCTCGTTCAGGTAAGCTTTTTTCAGCGCTTCCTTTACATCTGGGGGCAAATGTATGGCAGCATGCCTTATTAGATTAAAAACAGTGTCTTCCAGAACTGTTAACTCCAAGTCTTACACGGCACCTTAACGTTGTCTTTTCTGCCAGTTTAATGTTTAAATGTTTCCAAGCCTAAAATTTTCACTTTAACTGATCTCTCCAAGATTAAACATTCATGTTCTTCGCTTCACTTAAATATTGCCAAAAACAAATGTTTTTGGAAGTCTATGACAGAGAAAATTGAAACCGAAACAAAAAAGGCACGCTATGAATATTTGGAGGACCTGCCTGGGATAGGGCCAGCCACGGCTCAAAAGCTTAAAGAGCTTGGCTTTCATACTGTTGAGTCTTTGGCTATGGCTACGGTTCATGAGCTTGAACCAGCAGGAATTAGCGAGAAGAAAGCCTTAGCTATAATTAATGCAGCCCGCTCCTCCATAGGCATAGCTTTTATTAGGGCTGATGAGCTACATAGAATGCGTCAAAATGTTTTGAGGCTAACTACGGGAAGCAAGGCTTTAGATGGACTTCTCGGCGGCGGATTGGAAACGCAAACCATAACAGAGTTTTATGGCGAATATGGTAGCGGGAAAAGCCAGATATGCCATCAGCTTTGCGTGAATGTTCAGCTTCCTCCCGAGAGGGGAGGATTAAACGGTGCCGCATTATACATAGATACGGAGAACACATTTAGAACAGAGCGCATAGTGCAGATGGCGAAACATTTGAATCTTGACCCTGAAAAAATTGTTAAAAACATCATATATGCTGAGGCTTACACATCTGATCATCAGATGTTCCTGCTGGAAAACGCTGATGAGGTGATAAAGGAAAATAACGTAAAGCTTATTATAATCGACTCCTTGACAGCCCATTTCCGAAGCGAGTATATTGGACGTGAAATGTTGGCGTCACGGCAGCAGAAAATTAACAAGCATATGCATAAGCTCATACGATTGGCAAGGGCCTTCAACGCCGTGGCTGTTGTAACCAATCAGGTTATGGCGAAGCCGGACATGTTCTTCGGGGATGCCATAAGCCCCATAGGCGGTCACATAGTTGGGCACACAAGCCATACCCGTGTTTACGTGAGAAAAACGGCCCACGGCCCCATAAGGATTGCCCGCTTAGTTTCAAGCCCATACCTCCCTGAGGGGGAGGAAATATTTAAAATAACGGAAAATGGAATAGAAGACGTTTCCGAGGACGAGAAAACGAAGTCTAGTGGGCGCTAGAATGCCGATACCCCAAGCGCTGGTTACACGCTTCTTCCAGTTTATCATTAACAACCAGTTTGCCGAAGCTGAAAAGGAGCTGGAGCTGATAAAACAGAAGATGCATAAGACGGAATGGAATAGGGGATACTTCAAGGCCTTATATGGAATGCTGCTTGCCAAGAGATCCAACGGCAACAGCAATTTCTATTCTTTCCTAGCAAAACTCGAATTAGGCGATAAAAGAGCAATAAACGCCTATAGAAGAGAGTTCCTAGCCCATGTGAGGAATAAGCTTCACGGAGATTTTGACAGGGGATTTTTCGCGGCATGGGCTGAATTCATGCGGGTGCTAGGCAAAATGAATATTGAAACCGCTACAACGGAAAAGATTTCATCGGCAAAAGTAGAGGGCGAATTGCCAGAAAGTGGCGAAAGCTACGATGACATGGAAGAATTCCTTGAGTAGTAAATTTTGGGCTAAGCGGCGATAAGTAGCGTGTTAAAGAGCACCCAGAAGACCAGCCATGTAACAAAGTATAGGAAGATTCCAGTTGTGAAAATTTTCTGCGGCCTATCCAGTTTAGTTACAAATATAGGTTTAATTATCCAGTAGGATATTATGTAAACTATTATTGCTATAGAAAAACCGTTTATGAAAACATTTGGGGCTACGTCCACTTTTACAGTGTTTGTTGCTAAGCCATAGCCTATGCAGACAACAGCTGCAGCTATTCCTAGTAAAAATCTAAGCCAATATAGGACTTTTATCGGCTTCATGATGCATCTATCCTTTTTTGATAGCTTGAGTTTGCTATTTATAGGTTAACACTTATCATAGTTTAGAGACTTATTAAAGTGATTCGCTTGATTAGGAAGGAGTTCACAAGCTTCGACGTGGCGGCTGTTGTCCGCGAGTTGAAAGACTCTATTCTAAATTCTAGGGTCATTAACATTTATCAGCTGAAAGGCAAGGATATACTCTTAAAGCTACGTGGAAAAACTGGTGAGTTATTAACGCTTATGCTGAGGGCGGGTAAAAGCCTTCACCTAACTTTATACATGCAAGAGAAGCCTCTAACGCCGCCTGCCTTCTGCATGGCTTTAAGAAAATATCTCAGGGGCAGCTGGCTTGTTGATGTGGAACAATATGAATTTGAGAGAATCGTAACCCTTAGATTTAAGAGCAAAACTGGCGCTTTAAAGCTTATTTTAGAGCTTTTTGGCGATGGCAACATAATATTAGTAGGAAGCAACGGGAAAATTCTTCAAGCCTTAATTTACAAGCGTATGCGCGACAGAAATATCCTTAAAGGCGAGGTTTTCCTTTTTCCACCCTCAAGTGGACGTAACCCAATAAAGATTAGCGTTGAAGAGCTTTTAGAGGGATTGAAAAGCTTTGGAGAACTCGAGGTCGTGAGGGCTCTTGCACGTTTCCTTGGCTTAGGCGGTGTTTATGCTGAAGAAATTTTGCTCAGGCTTGGAATAGACAAGACCACAAAATGTAATGTTTTAAGTTACCAGCAGGTTGAGTCCATCTATAACTGCTTAAAGGACATGATTTCACAGGTGATGGATCGCAAACTTGAACCATGCATAGTTCTTGATGATGGTGGGAACTTTGTAGATGTGACACCCCTGAAGCTTAAACGCTACGAGGGCTTAAAGCATGAAGCATACGGTAGTTTTAACGAAGCCTTAGATGAATTCTACTCTAGAATTACTGTTTTGGAGGAGGCAGCTGCTGTTGAAAGGGAAATTATGGATATTCTACGGGAAATAGGGCGCCTCAGAAGAGTTATGGACGAGCAAGAAAAAGCTCTAGAGCAGGCTAGGCAAAAGGCAGAGAGGTATAAGCGGATAGGAGATATAATATACGTGTATTCCATGGAGCTTCAAAACCTTCTGAGCAAGTTTTTGGAGGGAGAAAAATCTGGGAAAAATTGGGATGACATTATAAATGAAGTTCTAGCTGCAAAGCGGATGGGGCTAAAGCCGGATATTTACTTTGAGACTTTTGATAAGAAGAGCCTTTCCCTTATGGTTCACATCGAAGATTTATCCTTCCCATTAGATTTGCGGAGGAGCTTATTTGAAAATGCTGCCAGATTTTATGAGGAATCCAAAATAGCTGGAAGGAAACTGGAGGGAGCTAAGGAGGCTCTAGAAGATACAAGAAATAGGCTTAAGGAGACTGAGGCTAGGCTCAGGGAGACTGAGGTGCGAAGAGAGGCCAAGCCAAAAGAGACATTGGAAAAGCTTGCCAAGCGTAAGGTTAAAGGCAGGAGATGGTTTGAAAAGTTCAGATGGTTCATATCTTCTGACGGGTTTCTGGTTTTAGCTGGCAGGGATGCATCAAGCAATGAGGTCCTTATTAAGAAGTACACCCAACCAGGAGATGTAGTTTTTCACGCTGATGTAGCCGGTGCGCCATTTGTAGTTATAAAGACCGAGGGCAGAAAGCCCAGTGAACAATGCCTTAAAGAAGCGGCGGAATTCGCAGCTGCCTTTTCTAGGGGCTGGCGCGAGGGATTCGCCTCCGTTGATGTTTACTGGGTTGATCCAGAACAGCTGAGCAAGGCCGGGGAG
>CAZAPQ010000057.1:0-37915 GCA_964487415.1 uncultured Candidatus Bathyarchaeia archaeon
CGTCCTCTTCTTTGAACCCTAATTCTTTTTCCCACACCAACCACCATCCATAATTTTACAATATTCCAAGCTTAATCGCAATGTCTGACGCCTTGTATTCTGGGTGAAGTTTAACATAAGCCTTCTTCTCCCCCCTCGGCGTTATAGCAATTGTAACCTTCTCAACCCTAACGCCGAAAAGTTCCTCAACAGCCCTTTTCACATCCAGCTTAGTAGCTTTGAGATTAACTATGAAAGTAAGTTTATTCTCTTTCTCCAACCTTAAGCTTGCAGACTCGGTCATTAACGGGTAAATTATAACATCATGAGGATCCATCAGTCTTCACCACTGCTGCTGTAAAGCTTTTCCAGCACCTCGACAGCGCCCTTCGTCCATATAGTGAGCCTTCCTGGATGCGTGCCCGGGGCGAGGAATTCTGGGTTGAGATCTCTGACTGTAACAACGTCAACCCCAGGGATGTTACTTGCAGCTTTCCCTATACCTTTATCTTCTGCAACAACTATAAGGGGTCCTACCGCATGCTTTTTCCGTCTTCCACGCATTTTCCCTTTTCCAGCCCTGATTTTTATGCCCTCCCTAACCCTTAGGATATCGGAAAGAAATCCAAGTTTTATGAGAGTTTCTTCAACATCCTTTGTTCTCTTTAGATTCTCTAGGTCATCCACGACCACCATGGGAATTTGAGGGACGCCCTCAACTGAATGTCCACGGGAAATTACCATTTCCTTGGAAGACGTAGCAGCTATTGCGGAGAAGAGTGCTAATCGCTTCTCCTTTTTTGGAATTCTCTTAACAATTTTCTTTTCAGTAACCGGAGGATGAGCTAACCTTCCACCGACGGTGCCGGGAGCAAAAGCTCCTGTAGCCGCTGGACCTTTAATTCTTGGAATTCTTGCAATGCCTAACCCTACACCCCTAGACTCGGCGGTTGTCCTTTTTCCAGCCATGGGATCTCTGCCCTTAGGCTGAATTCTATTAGATTGAATGGCCAGAACAGCCCTTTTTATAACGTCTGGTCGTATTGGTGTACTGAACAAAGGTGGCAAAGTTATCTTATCCACTGGCTTCCCGTCAAGGTTAAAGACCTTCACTCTCTTTGTCATAAATCAACACCATCACTTTCCTTGCGGAGAGTTCAAGGAAACATACGTGACTTGCGGCGGCGCCTCTGGAATTTCCCTTGGAGGACGTGCAGAATAACGTAGTTTTATGAGACGCTTTTCTGGACCTGGCACGCTTCCCTCAATAAGCACATATGACCCGCGGATCACACCATACCTTATGAAACCGCCTCTAGGCGTTATTTCCTTGCCGTCCTTCCCAATTTTCAGTATCCGCTTATTGTACTCTGTTCTATGATGGAAGCCCATCTGTCCAGCTCTTGGAACAGTATACAATACATGGTGAGGATTCCAAGGCCCAAGGGTAGCAACGCCTCTCTTTGTCTTTCTACCCTTGTGCTGGAGGATCTTTACGCCCCACCGTTTCACAGGCCCTTGGAAGCCTTTCCCTTTTGTTATGGCTACAACGTCTACATATTGGCCCTCTGTGAATACATCGGCAAAATTAACATTTTTCCCGAGAAGACTTTTTGCATATTCGAATTGCTGCTGAATCGTACCTCCGCCTATCTCTATTTCCAGCAAATCAGGTTTCTTTTTAGGTAGGCCAGTCTGCCCTGGCTGCGTCATAGCCGTTACACGGATCTTGGCAATCTTGCCTAAGTTTTCCTCTATTTTACGTAGATTCTCCTCCGTAGAGAACTTCTCTGGAACTGTTAGAACCCTCTCAAGTTCCTTGGGGGGCTCAGGCATCCAAACCTCGGTAAAGGTTTGCAGGCCGTATGGGGTCTTGGCATAGGCTCTTATGCTGCATATAAGCAGGGGAGGAGCCTCTATGACTGTTACTGGGCGGATTACCTCCTTTCCAAAATTTGGGGAGCGCTTCCGGTCTTCTATTACAAAGGCATAAGTCATGCCAGCCTTATAACCTGCAAAACCCAGAAGCCTAGGAGTTTCAGCCTCTATTTCCGGCCAATAACGTATTCTAGCCACTATGCTTTTAGCGCGTTTCCTAGGCAAATAAGCCAGCGAACCATGTTTTGGAGCATGATGCTTTCTGTGGCCCATTATTCCAGCTTCGCGTCTTTTAGACATGAAGAAATTAGGTTATAAACGTTACCATTGCAGCGCTTTCATAAAACCTTTCCATATGCTAACCTGACCTTATTTAAAGTTTCAGAAACCGCTTCCTAGCCATCGCCTCCAAAATTTTTTTAGCAGCATGTTCAGGCTTAACAATCATAGTGTCCACTATTAACTCAGGATTTATAGGAGGCTCATATGGCTGCCCCACACCTGGCACTGTCGGCGCCTTTCCCTCAAGGGCCTTCTCATAAATTCGCCTAGGGGCACCATGGGTTTCAGCTCTTCCAGCCTCCCTTTCCATACAAACCTCCAAGGGGCAGAACAAATAAACCTCCATGAATTTTGCAATCTTACTCCTCGCCGCATCCCTGTAGCGTCTCAAGTTGCCAGTGGCGTCAATAACAACATTGACGCCGTTATTGGTCAAAAGCTCCGCGATATAAACAAGGGTGGCATAAACAATGTCGCGTTCTTCCAGCGAATATGTTGGCCTAGGGGTTAAAATTTTACGCAGAGCATCAGAAGACAAAAGCTGAGCATTTACACCTTTATCGCTTAACAGTTTAATCAATGCCTCAGAAACAACAGATTTACCGCTTCCTGGAAGACCAGTAATCCAAACACACCAGCCCTGCTGCAAAGCAATCACCACCTATGAAAAATAATGTCAAGGAAATAATAACCGCCACAAACACTTTTAAACAATTTCACTAAAACCGGCAAAAACCATCATGAAAAGCTATAAAATGGCAAAACTTTCTTCCATTTTCACGTTAGCCCCAAAAATCTAGAGGTGAATATCAATTTTTGATAGCGAATACAAGCCAAAAATCGAGTTTTGGCAAATTTGGGCTTTGCCTTAATTTGGCTTTTCAGCCCTCTAAGAAGGCACAGATAAGCCTATTTCCTCAATCATTACTTGCCGTGAAAAGCTGTGTCTTTTCCTCCAAAAAGTTTTAATGGATAATCTAGAAGTTTAAGCATATCCATAATCATTGTTATATATAGCGTTTACTGAGGTGATATTTGCATGATAATTGTGCAAATCTCAGATATCCACTGTGGTCCCATGTTTAATGAGGGAAAATTCCGCGCAGCCGTAGAGGAGATTAACTCGTTATCGCCGGACGTTGTTGTGGTGACAGGGGACATAACCGAAAACGGTGTTCTTTCAGAGTTTAAAATGGCGGCAGAGGAGTTTAAAAGGCTGAAGGTTAAAAACGTCATATATATTAGCGGAAATCATGACTATCGCTCCACAGGCTACCTGCTATTCAAGCAGTTTTTCCCATTTAATCAAGTAACAGATCTAGGCGATGCTGTAATAGTGGTTCTGAGCAGCGCCCGCCCAGACAGGGATGACGGTGAAGTCGGACATAGGCAAAACCTCTGGCTGGAAAACACCCTAGCCAACTATAAGGATAAAGTGAAAATTGTAGCGATTCATCACCACATAATCCCCGTTCCAGACACAGGCGCAGATCAAATCACCATAGTTGATGCCGGCGATGTTCTCAGAAGCTTGGTGAAGTCCAATGTGAACATGGTCTTATGTGGACATAGACATAGACCGTGGAAGTGGGAAATAGAAAAAATCAAAGTCATCCATGCGGGAAGCGTATCTTGCGAAAAACTGCGCGGTTTCTTCCTAAACTCATATAACGTAATAGAGTTGAACGGCAAAGAAATCAGGGCAAAACTGAAAATCATAGGCGGAGACTATCTAGACTTTGAGGAAATAGCTAAAAGCCGAGAAAAACTTCAAGCACCCGATGCGTCGCAATGCGGCGATTCTTTGGCAAGATAGCGCTTAAAGCCCATCTTAAGGCATAGATCCTCAATTATAGCAGCATCCCCAAACAAAAAGAGATGACTCTCGCAACCACAGTCTGAACATCCAAAACCTTTAACATAAAAACCAGCTTTCGCAAATTCCCGAGCGGATTTACATTCCTCATCCTTTCCAGCATCTTTATAAAAGGCAGCAACTAAGGATGCCGCCCTACTGCCAATCAGATAGTCAATATGCCAAAACTTTTTATTGGCTCCCTGAAAATGCCTCTTTAAGCGCTTTTCTAACCCATTCTGAGCCGAACCAACATACGCATAAAAACCCCTTCTAAAAAGCAGATGCCCGAGGGCTCCAACATTTAGATAAATATCGCCGCTTAAATAAATCAGCAGAACATAAACTCCCCTCATGGCTCAGAGGAACCCCTTGCAATACGCAATTATAAACCTATTGAGATTGAATGTAAGAGTTTACAGCTCTTAGATCAAACCTTTCCTGACGAAGTACATTCATTACAAAGTTTAATAACTTAACGCGGACGCTACGGTTTAGGTTGGGATACCAAACAGGAGAGGCGACAACTAAGCCGCGCCATGCGTAGTATGGCTGAACAACCTCAAGTATCTCCCTATCGCCTGTTTTCTGCAGGTAATTTTCCCAAAAGAGTTTAAAAAGCCTCTCAAAAGCTCCTCCCAGCTCACCATACGCTTGAAGGGAGTAGAAAATATAATTAATGGTCATTGCAGTTACGTCATCTGCTGGCTCGCCCCACTCGCCTCGACTTCTATCTAAAACTGTGAAATCCACGCCTTCGCGGAACATGATGTTCCATGGATGAAAATCTCCGTGAACTTGACTGAGCCTATGGGTCTTACGCTTAAGGCGCCATCGCCAAATAACACATGCCTTTTCTATTTCAATTAGATCTGATTCGCTGATAAAATCCGTTTCACTCGGATAACTGTCCAATAAGCCCATTATACCTTCGCCATGCCCAACAAGCTCCCTCGCCCTTCTGACATAAAGTTCCGGCGCCTCCTTCTTTAAGCCATGAATATCAGCAAGGTAATCAGACAGAGCTAAACAGCGTTGCTCGTCACATTGATCCAGTTGACCCGTGGCTTTAATTCGATCCAGATCTAAGTGATAAAGCCTTCCATTCACATATTCAGTTAATATGAAAAATTCGCCGCAATCTCCAAGGGATTTCAAACTTTTGCCGTCAATAGTAAAGGCGCCCACGTCCACTGAGCGGACATGCCTTGGCAACTTGTTAAATGCTGAGTGCTGCCATAGAAGAACTTGAGCGCGGTCTGATGGGAAATCATGACCGAAACCCTCAGGGCGCATTGTCTCCAAGACAATTCGTTTCACGTAACCCCCAACATGGAACTCAATGACATAGGGAACCCCATAACCGAACCCCTTCAAATCTTTTGAGAGTTCTATTTTTTCACAACCAAGCTTCCAGAAACCGGAGATTTTTACATCACACCCATAAAGTTTCGAAAGATATTCCCTAAGCATATCTTCCGTTAACAAAATACGCTCAGATTTTGCAACCATTCTAACACCCACCTTTCATCATGCATAGAAAGGAGGATGAAATACTTAAAAGTGTACTAAAATAAAACCCTAAGGGATAGCCCATGGACGAATCTGATAATAGAAAAAGACCCTCTTTCTTAAGAAATAATTACAAGTGTTTTAGGGAGGTTCTTTTAGACCACAAGCTAGCAGCTTTAGGCGATGCGTATGTCAATTTTGCATATTCGCTGGCAATATCAGAAAGAAGGGGGCAGCCTTCTGGAGCAAAGGTTAGTGATCACATACTTGCGGAAGCCCTAAAGAAAGCTTGTTTAAGAGAGCACATGCCTAAACGAGTTAGCAGCCACGTTCTAGCTGACGCCGCTGAGGCCATAACCGTTTATGCTTGGCTATCTAATTTTATAAAACTAGATGAATGTGTAAAAATTTTGCAAGAAGCTGAAAATTCTGTTGAAGGCTTTAGCCGACTACTCTTAACAATAAAGGACAGAATTAAGTTTTGAAGGCTTTTTGCAAGGCTTCACCAAATTCTTTGTTCATATCTTTAGTTCTCTCTATAGCTTTCAGTAAGGCTTCTTCCGGGGATATGTTGCCCTTTGTTCGCACATACAATATAGTATTCTGAGCAAGAGGATGGGGGACATCATAGCCAGCCACATCCACATTTTCATCTTCAAGAAGCCTTTTCTGCAATAAATTACAAATAGTGTGTCCTACACCCTCAATCTCGATTTTAAGCTCATTTTCAGTTTTCTTTAATACTTTAATTTTCATAAATTCACCACCGTTCAGATGATCCCTCTTCCATAATCTGCTGCGATTTTACGCTTTTCAACTTTCCCACATCTTGCGCAATACAGCTCACGATATTTCTGCTCAAGCATATAACCGCAGTTTGAACAGAAAGCATAAACAACGCCTAAACTTTTCCCTTTTGTTGATAGATGATAAATCCTGTTCTTCTCACTTATAACTTCCGCCCTTATTATGTCTCCGGTTCTGCAAACATCAAACATGGACTCAACAAATCTTAATTGAACATCTGACACGTGGAGCATGCTAGTAAAGAAACCTGAAAGCGGCCTTTTTCCAACCTTAAAAATTCTAACGGTTGCCATCTGAGGTTGAACATTTGAAACCTGTCCAATAACTATGCTTCCTACTCTGGGAAACCTTGCTCCATGAAACCTAGGATAAACTGAAACTTTCCTATCGTGAAAGTCGATTAAAGCGTATCCCACAATCTTTGAATGTATAATGCCGTCCTTTACATATGTTCCAGACTCAGGCATGAATTCCTCAATTACACCCAGTTGCTCACCTGGTAACACGAAACGACCGCTACTGTGCTTCTGCTCCAGCAAACATACACCTCAAGAGCTTTGTCGTCTTAATGCGGTGGGCCTGCTCTTTGAAAGCTAATAAGCATCCCAATAAATCTTTTGTTACGCACTTATTCGTTTTATGTTAATCTTCAAACCAGCCTTTCTTGCATAGACCTTCCCATGTGAGTTCACCGACAACTACACGAGCCTCATTAAGAGATATAACTGGCTTACCGAATCTCGAGGCATCATCCAAAGATATACGTGGGCAAGCAGTGTTTACATATGCCTCAACCGACGGAAACTCGAGAAGCGCTTCAGGGGTCAATTCTCTTAAAGCAAAAAGGAAAACCTCCTTGCCAGCTTTTTCAAGTTTCCCGCTGATATCCAGAGCCTCATTAAAGCGCTTTTGCCCATGTTTTAAACCAACAATAACGGCGAAAGTCTTTACCTTTGCTGCCTCCTGAATGCTAGCCCACCTTTTATTGAGAATCCTTTGGACTTCCATATTTTCTATAGCATAAGCTCGCCTTTCATATAGGTCAGCAACCACAATTGGCCTTTGCACCGAAATGGCTAAACCCAAAGCATGAAAACGCCCCCCACCTACAAATAGGAAGACATCAACATCCTTGGCTATCGACTTAGCATTACTATAGTCACACCCCGTGATTTGACCAGGATAGCTCAGCCGACCAGCATCGCCCACCACGACAGTCTTTCCAGCGCGTATCAGCATTTCTTTAATTTCATCAATAGCTTGAACATGTTGAACTGTGGTAGCCAAACCTATTTTAGACCAATTTTTTATTAAGGGTAAGGCTTTTTCAATGGTTTCACCAACGTCCAACGTTGCCCGTGCCTCAATGTATAAAGTCGGCACCTTCTCATGCTTCAAAAGCCTAGCATGCCCATAGTGAATCAGAAGGTCTACATTCAGATTTTCAGCATCGTCTACCGCTATGTCGCATGCACCGTAGCATGGATCAGCAGAAACTATTGGCAACGCGCCTAACCTTCTAACAATCCTAGCTATTTTCAGACCTGCATCCTTCAACCCTTGCGGAAGCTGTATCAAAACCCTTTTGGCGTTAAGTCTCAATACTTCCTGTTTAACCCTCTCCTCTTCAAGGTCAAAGTATTTCAAAAATCACACCTTCATAATCTCCTAATTTAATTATAAAAGGAAATTGGAAATTTTGTTCGATAAGGGCGTATTATTTTATGTTCTCATACCACTTAGGACGCCATTCCCAATCTTCCTTTGGCCTCATGATTGGATGCCCCATAGCCATTTCCCGCTGCTCGGCAAGTTTTTCCAATATCATCTTTTGTTCAAGGCTTGCCACAAGATTTCGCGTGGCTACCACAGCGTCAGCGTTAACTGAAATGCTGTCTATGCCTGCTCGCACAAGAAACTCCGTGAAATCTGGCAGATTAGAGGGGCCCTCGCCGCATATTGAAACTGTACAACCGTTTTCATGGGCCACCCGTATCAAATGAGCGATAATTCTTTTTACTGCAGGATCCCTTTCGTCAAAGTACCCCATTTGTCCAAGGCGCTCTGAATCCCTATCAATCATTAGTACTCCTTGAGTCATGTCATTTGAGCCTATAGAGAAACCATCACATAGTTTTGAAAACTCATCCGCAAGTATGGCTATGGATGGAGTTTCAGCCATGAACCAAACTTTGAAATCCATTGATCTTTCAAGACCTTCTTCTTTCATTATTTGCAGACACTTCTTGGCCTCCCAGACAGTCCGTACAACAGGAAGCATAACCCAAACGTTTTTAAGACCATAAGACTCGCGGCATTTTCTTATAGCCTGGCACTCCAAACGGAAAGCCTTCTCATACCACGGGCTTATGTAGCGGCTGCATCCACGCCAGCCAAGCATGGGATTAGCTTCAACAATCTCATACTTATCGCCGCCTTTCAACTCTCGATACTCGTTGGTCTTAAAGTCGCTGAAACGCACAACCACTGGTCTGGGCTGTATTGCCCTTGCGACAAGCGCTATTCCTTCAGCAAGCTTATCTACAAACTTTTGCCCCTGCCCGGTTTCAAGAAGGTAAAGCGGATGTTCACCTATGTAGCTAGCTAATATAAACTCGATACGCATGAGACCTATTCCATCAAAAGGCAGATCTTTATACTCCTCTATTTTTTCAGGAACACCCAAGTTCATGTAAATTTTAGTGGCAGTTACTGGAGCATACCTAAAGACTGTCCCAGATGCAAGTATGGACGAGGCTGCGCCCGCAGGAGAAACTGATGGCTGTCCTGTCAAACCTGAAATGATTCCTTCATACACGACACCGCTTCTCGCATCAACAGTGTACTCTTTTCCACTAACCATAAGTTTAGTTGCATTCTCGGTTCCGACGACAGCGGGTATTCCAAGCTCACGACTGACGATAGCCGCATGGCAGGTTACACCGCCCTTATCAGTTACAATTGCGCTGGCAAGTCTCATGAAAGGCACATAGTCAGGATTTGTCATTTCAGCGACCAGGACATCGCCTTTCCGCATAACCTTGGCAGCTTCCTCCGGATTTAAAACAACCTTTGCCACTCCCGAACCTATCCCACGCTTGCCAGCAGCTATACCTTTAACAATAACTTTAAACTCTTCAGATGGTTTGGTTGTGACTTCTTCTCCTTTTTCAGGAGACTCTTTGCCTTTTGAACTCCAAACTGTTTCAGGCCTAGATTGAACTATAAATATATTGCCCGGAAACTTCAACTCGCTGTCAATAGCCCATTCAATATCCTGGGGTCTACCGTAATGATCCTCAATTTTTTTTGCTAATTCAGCAAGCATTAGAACTTCCTCATCGCTTATGCAGGGCTTATCCTGCATTTCAGGAGGTACTTCAAGGTGGACTGTTTTGCCGGTATTCGGGTCGCGAGCATATTGCACCTTTTTAACGGCTATGCGTTTGTTAACCAACTTCATCGATTTTTTATCCACAACAAACTCATCTGGAGTGACAGCGCCAGAGACAACAGACTCGCCTAATCCATAGCTACCCTCAATAACTATTTGATCAGGATCACCAGTTACAGGGTTTATGGTGAACATCACACCCGCAGCCTTCGCATTCACCATTTTTTGGACGCCAACGCTTATGAGAACCTTTTCATGGGCAAAGCCCTTTTGTGTTCGATAGAAAATAGCTCTCGGCGTGAAGAGACTTGACCAGCACTTAACAACCTTTTCTAGAACTTCATCTTCACCTCTAACATTCAAGTATGTTTCCTGCTGCCCAGCAAAAGACGCATCTGGCAAGTCTTCCGCGGTAGCACTTGATCGAACGGCAACAAAAACATTTTCAATATCTAATCTTTTACAAATTTCCCTATAAGCAGACTTTATGGCTTTTTCTATGACCTTGGGAATGGGAGTTGACTCTATCAATGCACGAATTTTCTTTGAGGCCTCTTCATATTGCTTAGGATCATTTAAATCTTTTACCGTTTCCTTAATTAACTGGTAAATTTTATTAGCTATTCCTGTCTCTTCAATAAACTTTTTATAAGCATACGCTGTAACCGCAAAACCCGGTGGAACGGGAACACCAGCATTAAGCATTTCTCCCAAATTCGCATTTTTTCCACCTACAATCGGAATGTCATTCTTACTAATATGTTCAAACCATATCACGAGGTCTTCTCTAGATGTTAACACCTTTTACCCCTCAGCCTGAGCTTTTACAATTTTTTCGATAACTATCCTGCACGGTATAGGCAGTTTTGCACTCGCCCTCCGTAGGGCCTCTTTTGCAACCTCGACCCCCTCCCCATTTACCCTAATGGTTATTATCGATTGATTTGGAGAAACCCTTGCTGCAGTTCCAATAGGCTTTCCGAACGCCCGCCGCATACCATCCTGGAGCCGGTCTGCATGGGCTCCGAAAATCATCTTGTTCTCCCTAAGCACAACATGTGGATATGGATAAACCTGCATAAAATAGTTATTTGAAAGCTTATCCATTAATAAACGGTTCGCAGCTACTCTCGCTGCTTCTAAAGCATTATGTCGTATCTGGGCCCTTTCAAGCGCTATGAGCCTAGCTTCATAAGCAAACTCAGCATTAGGGTCGCCCATAGTAAACTTTGATATCTTAGGCTGGGGAAACCCTTTGATATACTCCTTCCTAACATACGGTTGCCCCTTCACCTCTCTATAGTTTCGCGCATGCATTCAACATACCTCCTAATAGCTTAGACATCATATATTTAATATATGCTCGGTAATTTATTGCTAGTGCTACGTAGAATTTAAACATTTTTTATGATAGGGAATGTTTTTCTTTAAACCATGCTTTTGCCAATTCGTCGTAATTTGGGAATACCTTTTTGAGTATAGGAATATACATTTTTATTTCCTCGCTGGTTAAATATTGGAACTGGTATTCCCCGATGTACGGCGAAGGCTCGCCTTCTCTTTTTATGAATTCTATATGCATGAATGGGTCTCCACGCTTAATTGTAATTGGGCAACGGTCATTACTTAAATTCACAACTTCCAGTGCCAGTCTTCCAACAAAGCCGCTGTGGACTTTTGCCGCATTCAAGAATGATAAACCCATGCGGCCATACTTACTCTTCGCCGTTAGGTGAGCGACAAAATCCGGCGGTGTGAAGACAATCTCATAGGATATCAGGTTTTTATGTTCCAAGTAATGTAATGTGGTCTCGTCCTTAACCGTCAAAATATACCCGTCACCATCAAGCAAATTATAGTCGTATGGATATATGCACTTGAAATTTTCAATGAGTTCTTTTAGCTTATCCTTTCCGATTATACACACTTACTAAGCCTCCAAGTTTTTAAGCAATAGAGACATCATGGTATATATCTTTCACTGTTTTCAGGAGCGGAACAGCTTGATGCAGCATTATTGCTAGCTTCAATGAGCACGGTAACCTCAAAGAACGGCAGGTTTCGTTTTTCAACAATTCTTACCCTAAATCCTTTTTCCTCTAAAATTTTTAACGTCTTATCAACATCGGCCAACGTAGACTGTACCAGCAAGACACGCCCCCCGATTTTCAGATGATCCTGAACCTCACGTAAAAAACGGTCTATCACCGCTCGCCCATTTAATCCACCAGCCCAAGCCATCTCAATCCACTCTCTGCCTTCACTAGGTTC
Source organism: uncultured Candidatus Bathyarchaeia archaeon (assembly GCA_964487415.1). GTDB lineage: Archaea > Thermoproteota > Bathyarchaeia > Bathyarchaeales > Bathycorpusculaceae > DRVV01. The sequence continues at coordinate 11,979 of CAZAPQ010000057.1, forward strand.
AGACGGAAGATAAGGCGGGTTAAACATTATCAAGTCAAACTTTACTCCTGCTCTTATTGGCGAGAAAAGGTCTCCATGGATAAAAAACATTTTCTCTGCAACACCATTAATCTTTGCGTTTTCTTTTGCACATCGAACCGCATTGGGGTTTATGTCAACAGAAAGAACCGATGAAGCTTTTTCCGCTGCGATAACTCCTAAAATGCCGCATCCAGTGCCCATATCAAGAACTTTTTCACCTTTATTAACGAACAAATTCTCAGCAATCATAAAAGAATCCTCTGCCGGTTCGTAAACATCTTCCCAAATATGGAAAACATATCTATCGAAAAACACCGTCTTAGTTTGAGAGAACATTCACCAATTCACCGAAATCCTCAGGGGCCAATTCCCTAACTCTCCTATCTCGGAATGGCAAAGATTCTGTAAGCTTGGTGACATCCTCTGATAAGGCAAGGTGCTTTTTTAGGAATTGTTTAATTGCATTCCTGACTTTTTTGTTCCGCTGCGAGAAAAGAAAATGCACGAGTTTATAAAAAAGCTGGTAATTTTGAATAGGAAACGCCGGGCCCCGCGGCCTTAAACGCACAATTACAGAGTTTACTTTTGGCGGAGGATAGAACATCGAGTTAGGCACATCATCAAGAACATCAAATTCAAAGTGATAGTACGATAAAACAGACAGCCAACCATAGCTTTCGCTTCCAATGGGAGCCACAAGCCGATCTGCAAATTCTTTCTGAAGAATTAAAACAGCGCTGGCAAAGTCTCTATTAAAAAGCCACGCAACAAGTTTTGAGGAAATACCGTAAGGCGGCACAGAAACCACCTTGTTAAAGGGCGATATCATATTAAACCCTAAAATGTCGCCTTCAAAAATTGTTATATTAGGCAAGTCTCCGAGATTTTCTCGTAAGATTTTAACTAGCCTTGAATCCAGTTCTACGGCAAGAACCATTTTGCATCTCCTTGCCAAAAAACGCGTTAAAAAACCAAGCCCAGCCCCGATATCTAAAACGGTATCTGCACTAGTAAGCGATGCGTAATCAGCCAACATATTGAATATTGCTGGTTCAATCAAAAAATGCTGACTTAAACGCTTCTTCGGAACTATGTGATATTTTCTAAGAAGAAACTTCGCTTCTTCTAGCAGACTCATAATTCGGTTAACCCATTTCTTTCAACGTGGCCTAGTAAATAGGCGATATTTATCTTCACCAGCCAATTCTTCTAAAATTCTCTTAGTAATCAGTTTTACGGGATTGGGAAGTTCGGTTCGCCTTTGTAGATCTTCAAAACTTTCAAAAGGCCTCTTTTCCCGTTCCCTAATAACCTGCCACATGTATTTTTTACCTATGCCGGGAATCAGCTCTAAAGCATGCATTCTAGGGGTTATAGCTTGTGCCGTATTGAAGAAATTAACAAACCAGTTTTCCCGATTTTCTACTATACGGCTAACAACCGCCGGAAGTTCCATTTTCGCCGCAGCTGTCAACTCATCATAACTTATTCGACCAATTATGTAAGTTATTTCTTCCCGCGACTCCCGGCCAACATAAACGCGATCATGGGGTTTAAGAGCCACGCCTTCTTTTGCCAAGGCCTCTAAAAGAGTGAAGAATTCTTCACCTATAAGTTGGACAAGGGCACCTGCCCTATAGCCAGCCCGACCACCTATATGAATACCAGGCCGCCCATGGGGAAGGAAATCCAGAACGTAAGCATACTCTTCGTATCGCTTCTCCATCCTATCGCCCTTTTACATAAAACTCGATTTTCTACAATTTAAATGAAGATGAAATGTTATCTCAATCGGTATTCGTTTAAGAGTTTAACTATTGCCTCTAGCTTGGACGTCTCAATAATTTTACGTCCTCCGCCGAGGAAAACCCGCAGCTCATCCAAATTACGGGGCATACAATTAACAACTTGAACAGCGTCTATTTCTTCTAAACCAAATTCATTTACAAGTTTTTGCATAAGCTTTTCGGCAGCTTCAGCATCACACTTAGAAAATTTAGAGGCATAGTCTAAAGTACGCCTTTGAAACTGATCCAGATTATCTTCACCCATTTCCTCCAATAGCCGTTTGACCTGAGGTATCGTTAAGTTCTTTTCTTTAAAATTCTCAGTTTCTTTTTTAACTTCCATTCGCATCCGCCCCTAACTTTTGTAGGGCTTTAAGTGTTCCGGTCTAACGATAATTTCTTTCACGGCATCTCCTTGGGTAACACTTACGATATAACTCCTTCCACGTTTCCCCATTATTTTGCCTACTTTGCCATAATAGCGTCTATGAGGCATCCCCTTTTGGACGCTTGGATCTATCTTAATGATAACATTATCTCCCTCTTGATACTCATATAGTAACCTACTTAATTGTATCTTACCTCGCTCTCTTGGTTTTTTCCGCAGGAGACTGCGCGTCCTGACCCGATATCCCTTAGACTTTTTCAACTTTCACCTTCCCCTATATCTTTCATATATACATCCAAAACATCAAGGCTTAAAGGCTTCGCTTTAATACCAAGAATGCTTGAAACACTCGGGTTTGTTCTTCCATCATCTCCCGTCACCAATTCTTTTACATATAGACCTCCTTGGCTGCATACTTTAAGTTCAATATTCTTCGGCGACAATCTTTTTATTTTAACCTTGTATATGTACTTTTCTCGCGTAACATCAGCTCTCCTGTGAAGAACACGCAAAGGAGTTCTCTGCTTAATCATAGTGTTTGTAAGTTTCTTTTCTAGCATTTTTAACTCTTCATCGCTAACCTCCTTTTCAAACTCGACAACGACACGGTAATACTTTTGAGCAGATTCAGCTTTTTTCAAACGTCTAACAAAAGCCTTATCAACAAAATGTAAGTTCAAAACTTCAACTTTTCCATCCGCATGAACATTTATAGCTTTCTCAAGATCCTTCAAGTCTAAAAAGCGTTTTTTAGGCTGAGAAATTTCTATCACGAAGGGTCTTCCTCTGCCGAGCATACGCGCATCCACATCTTCCCTTCCAGACGCATGAAAATATGCCTTAGAGCCCTCCGTCATCTTAAGGGCTGGTTCGGTAATTATCTCTTCTACAGATTCGGAATACATTTTACCAGTAAAATTGCATCTTTCACAGCCTCTCCCACCGCAACTCGAACAAAACCACTTAGATTGAGGGATGCCTCTCACCAGCTTTCTGTAACGACCTGCAATGTACAAAGGGTTGACTTGAATCCTTAACCCATAAGTTATTGGATTAACGATTAAAACAACATCTGGGTTGTTATAATCGACAGTCTTTCCAGAGCGAAGGGAAATTTTCTTGCCTAACAGCCTTCCAAATTCGGATCGCATACTTTCGCCATGCAAAACCCTAAACTTTGCCTTAAATTCATCTTCGCGCTCCTCAATTTCAACTGGCAGCTCTATTCCAACATGAAAAGAGCGACACTCCCACTCCTTAAGCACTTCAGAGGCTTTTTCCGCCAATTGATCAAGCGAATTGAAACTGTCCATGCAAAGGAAACATGCGCTTTTGTTTTTCTTTGGAATCCTCCTTTTAAGGACATGTAAAATTTCTTCTGCCGCTTTATAAAATCCATTCGTTGCGAGGATTTTGAGAATTCGTACGCCATTCTCGTCCTTTGCGAGTGCCAATGCCTGCGCCTTCATCAAGAGCACTGTCTTTAATAGATTTCCTCTTTCCTCATTTTCCATAGCACTCCCCAAAAAAGCAAATTGTCTTCCTAAGCAATGATCACACAAAGGGTGCGATTCGAGCATTTCCAGAGATTTTTCAAGGAGAACCATGAAATCTCTGGCACCGCCACTTTAACTCTTTCCAACAGATAAGCCTCTGCCAAAGAATGGCAACATCTTCTTCCTTCTAATAGTCTTCAACATCTTGCGCATAATGAAGTACTGCTTCAGAAGTTCCTTAACATCTTTTTCGCTGGTCCCTGAGCCCCGCGCAACCCGTCTAATCCTTGAAGCATTAAATATTTTGGGATCCTCTCTTTCTTCAGGCGTCATTGATTGGATTATAACTCTCCACTTTTCCAGTTTATCCTCAGCCATATCCAGCATATCCTCAGGAATATTATATGACATTCCAGGGAGCATTGATAGAATCTTTTTAAATGGACCTATGCTCTTCATTGCTTCGAACTGTTCATAAACGTCGGTGAGGGTTAATTTACCGCTAAGAATTTCCTTAGCTTTCGCCTCTGGAACCTTTACTTCAGCCTCTCGCACCTTCTCGATAAGGGTTTCTAAGTCGCCCATGCCTAGGAGCCTGCCAACAAAACGAGAGGGGATAAATGGCTCAATGTCCTCAATTTTTTCACCAGCGCTTATGAATTTTATCGGTGCACCAGTAGCTGCTACCGCTGAAAGGGCTCCCCCGCCTCTTGCCGAGCCATCTAGCTTCGTCACTAGAATCGAGCCTATCGAGGTTGCCTCGTTAAAAGCTTTGGCTTGCACTAGAGCCTGCTGCCCTATTGTTCCATCAATAACAAGCATAACCTCATCTGGCTTGATTTTCTCCTCAAGCATTTTCATCTCCTTAATCAGCTCGCGTTCCTCTTTATGGCGACCCGCAGTATCAACAATCACAACATCTTTGTCGCTGAATTTATTTAACCCCTCAAGGGCTAGCTTTACGGGATCTTTAGCTTTTGGATTTCCATAAACGGGAACGTTTATCTTGTTTGCTAGCTGTTGAAGCTGATCAAAAGCTCCAGGCCGATATGTGTCCGCGCAAATAAGCGCTGGCTTTAAACCTCTTTTCTGAAAGTATCTTGCAAGCTTAGCGGCGGCTGTAGTTTTTCCAGAACCTTGAATACCCACAAGCATTATAACTTTCCTTTTTCCAGGCTCCACCTTTAATGGAACAGGTTTATCCCCTAGAAACTTGGTCAATTCCTCGTACAAGATCTTAATTACATGTTCACGTCTTGAAATGCCTGGGGGCACTTTTTCTTTAAGGGCTCTATCTTCAATTTGCCTAGATATGTTAAGAACAAGTTGAACGTTAACATCAGCCTGCAACAAAGCACGTTGGATGCCTCTGACAAGCTCTTTAATAGCTGCTTCATCTACAACAGGAGCCCGGAAAATCTTCCTTAACGCCTCGTGAAGCGCCGAACCTAATCCTTCTAATGCCATAACTGTCTCCAGATTTAGAATACCACCCCTCTTAAATACATTTTTAGTTATTTACAATCCGTTAGGGAAATTCTTTAACAGGTCTTCACATTATATCTCATTGATTCTAATGGTTGCGAGTTACTTCTGCAGAAAGTGCGGAAAAATATATCCGCCTAATGAGTATTTAGAGATTCGTTACTGTAAAGACTGTGGAGCGTTACTTTTCAAAGATCCCGACTGCAAACCTTCAATTAAAACGGAGGCTGATTTAAAGAACTTAGTTAAGGAGTTTTTTCCGTACTCAAACTTTCGCCTATTCCAATTTAATGCTATAAAATTCACATATGAAGTTATGATGGAGGGTAGGATAGGCTTACTTTGCTCCCCTTGCGGGACGGGAAAATCCATCTCCGTTTTAACAGCCTTCTTTGCCGCAAGAAAGGTTAATCCTAATCTAGGAAGGCTTCTAGTGTTAACCAGGACAAAAAATCAGCTGGAGATCTACTCGCGAGAACTCAAAAACATCAAAGATATTTGCGGTGTCAGTTTCGTCGCATCAATTTTTAAAAGCAAGAAGGAAATGTGCCCTCAAGTCCATGAAGACCCGAAAATCAGCGGCATAAACTATAGGGATTTCCTGTATTATTGTAGGGGGCTTAAAAGTGGACTTTTTGGTAATACATGCGAATACTACAACAGAGTTTATGATGGATGGAGGTCAAGCAGGCTTACCCTGAAAGTTGTAGATAAAATTAAGGGTATGGGGTCCGCCATGCCAGAGGAGGTATATGAACTTTGCAGTGATTATGGGTTATGCCCATACGAAATTACAAGGATCTTGGCAAGGCATGCAGATATAATCGTTGGCAACTACAATTACATGCTTGTGGACGCAATTCGAGGATCAATTCTTGGAAGAGCTGGAATAAAAACTAGAGAAATTAATTGCATATTTGACGAGGCGCATAGTCTACCATATTACGCTGCAGGAATTCTTTCAGACGAGCTTTCCTCAAAATCCGTGAAAATTGCAAGAAAAGAAATTGAAACTTTCCATATTGACGATTACGGCCTTCTTGAGGCGCTCGAAGAGGTTATGGTTGACTTAGGAAAGCGCACCTATAAAACATACGGCACTGAAGTTGAGCACCTAATTGAAAAAGATACTCTAGTTAATGCGTTGACAAGGAAACTTGCGGTAAATGCCGAAAAATTCAAAGAAATCGTTTCCGAACTTGCCGATAAAGGAGAGGATGTCAGACAAAAAAGAGTAGAGCTGGGTAAAAGCCCAGTTTCTTACCTTTCACATTGTGCAGAGTTCATTTTGGATTGGCTGAACAATAATGGAGCAAGTTATGTAAGGTATGTCAAAGTTGAAGTGGGCAGAAATGGAAAGAAAAGGGTTAAGCTTGGAATCAGATGCTTAGATCCATCTTTTTCTGCAAGTGTTATAAACGAACTGCGTTCCGCTGTACTGATGTCTGGCACCCTATGGAATCCAGATTATTATGTAGACGTTTTAGGAATAAACAGGACGCGTTGCCGAAGCCTGGAATTACCAAGTCCTTTTCCTGCGGAAAATAGGCTTATTATTGTAGATAAATCGGTTACAACAAAGTTTGAGAAGAGAAGCAAGCTTCAATGGAAAAGAGTGGCAGCCCATTTAACTAAAATAGTTCAGGTCTCTATGGGTAGAGTAGCTGTTTATGTTCCCTCCTATGAAGTTATGCAGGAAGTTGCTACAGAGGCGACTTTGACTTTGCCGACACTTTTTGAGGAAAAAAGTACAAAAATTTCAGACGTACTGGACTTTCTGAAGAAGTATGATCAATGTATAGTCTTTGGTGTTGCCCGAGGAAAAATTAGCGAGGGTGTTGATATGACGGAAGGAGGCAAAAGCATGCTATCGGCAGTAATTATTGTAGGATTGCCGTTTCCAAAAAAGACGGAGCTTCAAACAGCGCTATACAAGTATTTTAGAGAAAAATTTGGAAAAAAGGCTATAGAATATGCAAACACCATTCCATGCCTTAATGCCTTAGCTCAATCAGCTGGAAGACTCATACGCAGCCCTGAGGATAGAGGAGTAATAATTATGATGGATGGCCGCGCTGCCGGAAGATTTAAGCGGAATCTACCAGCAGATTGGCAGAAAGAGATGAAGGCGTATTTCAAGATAGAGAAAATTTTGGACGCGATTGAGAAATTTATGCAACGCGGTTAAAAGGGGAATCACGTTGCGACATAATTCCGCAAAATTTTTACAATCAACAGACATAACATTCAAAGGAGATGTATGCTTTGTATAAGGAAATAATCAGGATTATTGAAAGGGAACAGATACCAAAAGGAACAACCATGATTTTTGGATTTCCCGATGTAGGTCTAGTAGGAGTCATAGCAGCCTCTCATCTGATAACTGAACTTGGTCTAAAGGAAGTCGCATATGCAGACTCCACCCTTCTGCCACCAATTACAGTGCTACATGAAGGACTGCCCCATTCACCCATAAGGATATTTGGAAACCACAAAATACTTCTAGCAGTTTCAGAGACTGCCCTTCGCGAAGACCTAGTTTACCCTATAACGCGGAGTTTAATTGATTGGGGTATAGAAAAAGGCACAAAACTAATGATCTCCCTAAGTGGGTTACCAGTCCCGGACAGGCAAGAGCTGGAGGAGCTAAAGGTTTTCGCCGCAGCATCGAATCCAGAAGTGCTAAAGATGGCTCAAGACAAAGGCGTCGAAATATTAAAAGAGGGCTATATGGTTGGGCCTCAAGCAGTAATGTTACAATATTGTGCAATGTTGGGTGTACCTGCCTTAACATTATTAGCACAGTGCTTCTTCAACTATCCCGATCCAGAGGCTGCGGCTAAAGTTTTAGAACAATTAATGAACATCACAGAGTTAAAAGTGGACCTGTCAAAGCTTTTCGAGAAGGGTGAGGAAATTCGCTTGAAAGCGAGGGATATGATGAAGAGAACCCAGCAGGAACTTATGAAGATGAAGAAAACTCAGGAGTTTGACATTCCCTTGTACATAACATGAGGGAGCTAATATGGAAGCAAAAAGGAGACGTTCCGTCTTTGATATGGTCGACGAGTATTTTGAAAGGTTGAAAGAGTGGACCGAAAGATTTGAGAAGATTTTCTTTGAAAAGCCAAGCTGGGACTGTAAAACATGCACAATTGAACCTTTACAGGACATATCTGTTACACCTAATGAAGTCATTGTGACCGTTGATCTACCCTATGCCGAGGAAAACACTATAAGAGTTAGGTCAATCAATGAAGACACCATTGAAATTTCAGCTGAAATGAAGAGGAAGGTAAGCTTTGATGATTTTGGCATAACACATTACAAGGGCGAGTTCAATAGATTCCGCTGTGAAACACGTATCCCCGTTCCTGTTGACATGAAAAGAATGGAAGTTCGTTTCAGGAAGGGAATGCTGGAAGTCCGTCTGCCAAGAAAATATGATTACGAGATTCCAGTGGAATAATGCCTCAGCTCTCCTCCTCTTTTCTTCACCAATCAGGCGGCTCTTCTCGCATCATAGGCTAGAGAATTAATTGTAGAAGGCGAAGATAAGTTTTCAGCTATTTTGTCCGCACGATCTTAACTTTGCCGAGAATCTTCCAGTATTCGATTTCAGTGCCAGGGGCTAACTTAGCCTTTAAGTTCTCTTCTTCAGGATATGGCGCATCCAAATATTCATAAGTTTCCAAGTCCATTATTTGAATACTCGTCGGCGTTACAGCAAAAACTTGGCCGCTTCTTTTATCGATTATTGGCACCTCTATTGTAGAATCCACGGGCTTAACAATACTTCGCTTTACACCGTCGAATACGCCTATTGCAACTATTCTTGCTTTAGCGGATCCATGCTTTCCAGGTTTAGATTTTGTAATTTCAACAATACGACATGGTTCACCATCAATAATAACGTATCCGCCTTCTTTTAAGCTGCCCACATCAACTGGTTTGCTCAAATATACCACCAACCACTAATCTACCACAGCAATTTTAAACAACCCACATATATAAATTGAGGTAGTTAACGTACGTTTACATTGAAGGGAGCAAAGTGTTCCAAAGTGTGGGTTTAGTGGCTCGTTTCGACAAAAGGAATGCGCTAAAACTCGTCGAAACCATTACGGAATACTTGAATCAAAAAGGTCTGGAAGTCTATGTTGAAGAAAGTTTAAAGGGAAAAGTCAAGGGAGATAGAAACTTCATCCCCCTTGAAAGTATGAAGACAGACTTAATTATTACCATCGGTGGCGACGGCACAATTCTTAGAACATGCATGGTTATTCCGAAACCGGATACACCGATACTTGCGGTTAATATGGGTGTTCGAGGATTCTTAACAGAAGTTCCACCAAAAGAGGCTCTCATAGCAGTCGACAAGTGCCTGAAAGGAGAGTTTAAAATTGAGAAATGCTCAAAACTTGCTATAAGCGCTGAAGGCATAACATTTCCAGATGCGCTAAATGAGGTGCTTATTTCGGCGGGAGAACCTGTCAAGTTACTTTACGCAAAGGTTTTGAAGAACGGTGAACAAGTGTTTACATGCCAAGCGGACGGCTTAATAATAGCCACTAACACGGGTTCCACGGCTTATTCACTTTCAGCAGGAGGCCCTATTCTAGATCCCCAAGTTAACGCCCTTGTTTTGACACCAGTGTGCTCGTTAAGTGTTTTGCGCTCTATTGTTATACCTTCAAACGCTAAGGTAACGGTTGAGGTTCCGAGACCAAAGAGGATCCTTGTAGTGATAGACGGTGCATATAGACGAGCTTTGGAATCTAGACTTCCGAAGATCACCGTTACCTGTTCAAAAAATGAGGCGGCTTTTATAAGGTTTAAGGAAAACTTTTACCATAGACTGCAAAACAGACTCCTCTTCCGTGGATCGGGAGGAAAATATAACGGCTGAACAAGACAAAAAAGTAATAATATTAGACACATCAGCCTTCGTGGCAGGATTTGATCCATTTTCTGTAAACGAGGAACAATATATTACCGTAAGGGTTAAAGAAGAGCTTACAGGCGAGTCTAAAACTGATATTAGACTTAATACCGCAATAGAGAGCGGGAGACTTAAGGTTAGATGCCCAGAAAAACACTTTTTAGAGGCTGCCAAATCAACTGCAAAGACTACAGGAGACATTGCAGTTCTATCAGCAGCGGATATTGAAGTTTTAGCGTTAGCCCTTCAGTTCAAGGCTGAGGGATTATCCCCGCTGATAGCCACAGATGACTATGCGATACAGAACGTGGCTAAGCACTTGGGAATAGAATACATACCTCTAGCAACATTTGGAGTGCGAACCTCACTTAAGTGGGTTAGGTATTGTCCAGCATGTTACAGAAAATACTCCTCAGATCATGAAGCCAAAATATGCGCAATCTGCGGCACTGAACTTAAAAGGAAACCTATTAGAAGAAGTAAAGGTGCTTAACAATGGAGTATACCGAGAGAAAGGTAGTCTACTTTCCAAAAGCGGGTAGACAGAACACAGACATCCTATTGAACCTCACAAAGAAGTATATGGATAAAGAAGGGCTAAAAGATATTGTTGTAGCCTCAACAACAGGAGAGACAGGGGCAAAAGCCTCTAGAGTTTTTAAAGGATACAATGTCGTGGTTGTTACGCACTGCTTTGGCTTCACGCGACCCGGTGAGAACGAGCTAAAAGAAAATTATAAGCAGGAAATTTTGGAAAATGGCGGAAAAATTTTCACCGGAACCCATGCATTAAGCAGCGTAGAAAGGGCCATAAGAAATAAATTTGGAACTATTCAACCCCTAGAGCTTATTGCTAACACTCTGAGGATTATGGGAGAAGGAACAAAAGTATGTGTAGAAATAACCTTAATGGCAGCTGATGCCGGACTGATCCCATTAGATAGAGATATCGTTGCCATTGCCGGAACTGCTAGAGGTGCAGATACGGCTTTAAGGATACAGCCTGCTAATTCTTCAAATTTCTTTAACCTTAGAATAAAAGAGGTAATTGCAAAACCGTCAATCTTCTAACGAAGAATTAGCCTTCCTTTTCAACTTCTTTTATAGTATCTTCAATAATTTCAAGTGCAGCATCTATAGCCTCCTTAGTTATGTTAAGTGGCGGGGCTATTCTCACAGTTGAAAGCCCACAGGTAGTTGTTATAACCCCACGCTTCCATAAACGAGCAACAATCTCGAAAGATTTCTCAGCAGACTGTTTATTGCTTTCCCTGCTATCGATTACTTCTATGCCTATGATTAAACCTTTTCCCCTAATATCTCCCACTATACTAGATTTGTCTTTTAACTCGGCAAGTCTTTTCATAATATAGGCTCCTTGCTTATTTGCATTCTCTAAAAGCCGCTCTTCCTTGATTACATCGATAACAGCAATAGCGGCGGCGCATGCAAGAGGGTTGCCGCCAAAAGTGCTTGTATGCGAACCGCTAATCCAGTCCATTATTTTAGCCTTCGCAATTGTTGCACTCAAAGGCAATCCTGAAGCCAAAGCGCCTCCACAACACAAAATTTCAGGTGCAACATTCCAATGCTCGATAGCAAACCACTTTCCAGTTCTGCCAATTCCAGTCTGCACCTCATCGGCTATAAGTAAAATACCATGCTTATCGGCAAGTTTCTTTAACAGTTGAAAGTATTCTGGCGGGGGAACAATAACACCACCATCGCTTTGTATAGGTTCAAAAAGAATTGCGGCTACATCCTCTGGAGGGACGTATTTTTGCAGAACATATTCCTCTATAAAGTCTACACACCAATAGTCGCATTCAGGATATGACAGTTTGAATGGACAACGATAACAGTAAGGATAAGGTATATGGGCAACGCTAGGCATAAATGGTGAGAAATAAGCCCTTTGGCTAGGCTTAATTGAAGCGAAGGCTAAGGCGCTTAACGTCCCACCGTGAAAAGCGTTAATAAAACCAATAAAAATCGATTTCCGAGTATACCACTTTGATAGTTTAAGAGACGCCTCAATGGCCTCTGACCCACTATTGCCAAAAAAAGTCTTCTTTGCAAATTCTCCAGGGGTAATTTTTGCTAACTGTTCAGCAAGGTTAACGATTTCACTGGAGTAAAAGGCATTTGAAACATGCAGAAAACTGTCACATTGCCTTTTTATAGCCTCAACAACTTTTGGATGACAATGTCCAACATTTAAACACAAGAGCCCGGAGGCAAAGTCAATATACTCATTCCCATCAACATCTTTAAGGATGTATCCTCTGCCCGATTCAACAACTAGCGGATAAAAACGATTATAAGAAGGGGAAATTAACTGCTCATCCTTCTGTACAATTTCTCTTCCTCTCGGTCCTGGAGGTGTCACCACTATTTTAGTATGATCGAACATGCTACCACCCCATTTTTACAGTGCTTGCATTAACATCATAAAGGGCTTTCACAAAAAAAGGTTTACATAATAATAGTTAGCACATCACCTAGCAGAAAGAAAAAGGAAACATGCTTTCAGCCAGCGATTTGAAACGCTTTTATGGTCTGGTTAAGGTAATTTCAATCGTTGAAACGTTTGTCTTCTGTCCGTCGCTTCTTGCAACCTCCTCGGTGCCTATGGAAATGTCGCCAAGTTGCAGGTCTTTCATGAAGGCCCGCCGCAACAACTCGACCGTGTCTACAGCCCTGCTAATTGCTCGTCCTCTGGCTTTAACTACAACTTTTTGAGCGCCGGAGTTAAAGAATGTTAAGCATGCGATGACATAGTTCATTATTGGTTTTTTGCCAATAAGCACTACGCCTTCGCTAGCTTGCTTACTCTCGCTTTCTGACTTTTTCTGTCTTTCTTCTGTCATAGCCCCACCTTTCACAATTCTTGCAATAGATAGTAAGTATAAAAGACATTTACTTTAGGGGTTCTTATATTTTTCCATACAATGATAACATTTTGGGATAACCTTACATTAAAATTAGCAGAAAAAGCATAAGAAATATAATCGTCGTAGCAAAAATTGGAACTATGATTCTTTTAGTTAACTTCGTGGTTTCATCTGGGAGTATACACAGCTTTTCCAGCGGCTCCTTTCCGATGACTTTAACTTTGGGGATTACAATGCGTTTATAACCAACTTGCACAATTTCCATCTTTGCAATAGCCTCTTTAATGGCTTCTTTAATATGGTTGACCAGTATATCATGTGGAATAACCTCGCCTACAGGATTATAGCCCCTTGGGGTCAAAGTCAAAGCATTTACAGAATGTGTATCCGTAGTGAGAACTTCGCCCTCGCTGAAACCAAGTGCACATAATGAGGAGAGAATTTTTTCACGCAAACCGGAAATTAGATTGTTCCCATCAATAATCACGTAAGCAAATTTCTGAGAATCAACCTCAACAACTATAGAGGTTATTCCGCCAGGTCCCATGCCGTCTTTGAGGCTAAAATTCTTTGGCATTATAGTGGATGCTCCTACCTTGAATGGCTTTTTGCTAGTGGAAGCTGTTTCTCTTAGGCATAGAGAGGCAGCAGCTTTTAATGACTCCATGGTTTCTTTGTGGTTTACAAAGCCGTTAATGCTATTGTGAGCGTTTACAACCATACATGAATTAATTCCATATTTTCTAGCCTCCATATTAACAAAATAAGCCAATTCTTGAGGCAGATCTTCCGTCGTTTTTGGGGCAAGAGAAAAGGTAACAAGGCCTACATCGCCGAAAATTTGGCAGCACACAGTGGCAAAACCATTACGGACCTTTACTAATGGAGTTGCACCGGCCTCAAAACTTTCAACACCTTCTAGGGACTTAAGCGTCTGATCAATTATTTTCTGGTTTTGGAGTTGAGAGGCCAGATCTAGATCGTGCCCAAGTAAACCCAGCGGAACACAGGCAACGCAATTGAATTTCTGCTCAACGGCCTTCTTAAGCATTGATGGTAAAAAGCTACTTCCTATATTCTTAAACGGTCCCGGATGAACAGATGGCAGGATTATAACAACTTTGGTTTCAGATTTCTGATTTTCAAATTTTAATATTGAAACTTCAATGTCCCTTTCAACGCTTAGTTCTTCTAAAATGTCCTCAAATGGTGTGTTTAGATCGGCAATCCAGTTTAATAAAAAAGCCTTAAGAATTAAAAGGGAGGGAATATTAACAATTCTTTTCCCCACACGGTTTATGAGGGAGAGAAAAGCAAAACTTGAGGTAAAGCATATGGCTGAAGAGTAAGCCGAGTATAGAATCATTTCTTCGATGCTTATTTTGCTTAACCATAAAGGGGTGTATGTAGCTATGCCAAAGTATGGTTGGAGAACGGAGGCAACAAAAATACGCTTATAACTAATAGATGACGTGGAATACAAAACGACGAATCTAAGTATCAAGGCAACAGAAGAACCCAAAAGGCAAAGTTTAATAGCCCACTCAGCTGCGAACAGCGCTGCAGCCACACCGCCCATAAGGGTAAATATGTCCCAAAGAATCCAAGAAAAAAGAGAGAGACCCGCCGAACGTCGCACATCATAAATAGGATCCCCCCTTAGGGCAAGGGCAACCAGATTATTAGATAACAAGGTTATGAGGGTAAGAGCCAAACCAAAAAGGAGGCCCAAAATGAGACCTTCAAAATTAGGATGAAAGACAAGAGCAGAGGATAACCCTCCAGCGACGCAGGCCACCGTCGTATAAGTAACTATGCGGTTGTATGCTGGAAGTGCAAATAAAGATGAGTAATATTTAACAGCACTGTCCATGTGCTGATTATATATGTCATCAACAGCCAAGTTAACACCCGACTAAGCGGATTTTAATAGAAATCCAGTCAAGCATATTAAATTGACGCAAAAGTTTAATCATATGAATAAAGTAATATATGGATGAGTGCAATTAAAAAGTGTATCCGAAGTTTTCCGAAAGAGCAACCGTTTTATCTTTAAAATGTCAATTAAAAGGTTGCAGAGCCTATGCCTGAGCAACAATCGATACCGCCAACAATATTTCACATGCTGGAGAAGTATCTAGGAAAGAGCGTTAGGGTTATTTTAGATCCTTCCTATGGTTTCGAGGGAACATTAGCTGCTGTTACTAGGGAACCTGCAGGGATATGGCTTTCCAACGCAGAGGCGATAGTATTACGGTCAACAATTGCTCAGCCCATACCACAAGTTGCAAGCAGGGAAGAGAGAAGTGAGATATTTATCCACTTGAATTCCGTTCAGAGAATAGAAGTTCTACATTCAAATGCCCGCCGCCAAGCGTAGCTTAAAAGAAGATGTTAGCCAAAATACATATTATTATTAAAGCTATTGAGGCTGCCACTAAGATTTCAGGCTTTACTTTAATCCCCTCGGTTTCCTCTTCAAAGAACCTCAACAAACCAGCGCCAGTAGCAGGCATAGGAGATGAATCCTTTTTCCTTCTTTTGCTCATATTTTTGGTTCGCCTATTATCTTGTTCTTTCCTCTTTGTTATTAACATTACGCATCTTCAATAGAAGCCAAAAGTTATAGTGCTCGAACAGGATGTTATAGTGGGTGAATCGCCATTTGCCGAAAATTATATGGACCATTGGGCACAGTAACCGTTCTCCAAGCATATTCTTGGAGCTTTTAAGAGAACATAAAATCCAAGTTGTAGTAGATGTCCGTAGTTTTCCAACATCTAAAATTACGCATTTCAAAAAAGAGGAATTGGAGAAATGGCTTCCAGAGAATGGTATCGAGTATTTATGGCTAGGCAGAGAGCTAGGCGGCTTTAGAAAGGGGGGCTATGAAAAACATATGAAGACCCAACTTTTCGAAGAAGGAATCCTAAAAATGCTTAAAATAGCCTCAGAGAAAAGGATCTGTATAATGTGCATGGAACCAAATCCAAAATACTGCCATAGAAGGTTTATATCGGCTTACCTAGAAGAGAAGGGTGTGAAAGTGATTCATATAATATCTAAGGGACAAAAAAGTCTCAAGGGCAATGAGGGAGGAGATGCATGCACATAAATGAGCTCCAAGAATTAATGCGGCGCCTATATTTTCCAAGGGATCTGCAAAGAGGTCCCGAGAAAACTTTTGAATGGCTTGTTGAGGAAATTGCAGAGTTAGGGGAAGCGCTTCAAGGAGCAGACAAACATGCACTTGAAAGCGAGTTTGCCGACGCAATTGCATGGTTAGCGTCTCTGGCTAACGTAGTAGATGTTGACCTTGAAAAGGCCGTCAGCGATAAATATCATGGCATTTGTCCCAAGTGTAAGTCTTTACCTTGCCAATGCCCACTTTAGGGTTTTTATACCTATTGCAACCGTTTTTGACCAAGCCCTGTTAGTTCCCACAAAGAGGGCTTCTTACCTTTTTTACGTACTATTAATCTTCTCTCCAAAAGTTTAAGGTGATGCATAATTACGCTATAGGGTAAGCCTGTCTGTTTAGCTATAATTTTAGCTTCCACTCCGCCTTTTTCTAAAGTATTTAGGATAATGGACCTTGCCTTTAATCCAAGTCTATTATTTCTAAAGTCAAGCAGATAGGCATTTGGATGATAAGTTTCCTTAGGCATATACTACCATAAACAAATTTGGTTTTAGAAATAAAAGGTTTAAGCAAAATCCGTTAGGCTTATCTGCTTTGGTTTTCTGCTTTCAAACATGGAGGCTATTTCCTCCTTTATGAGCAAAATTCTTTGTGCATAATATTTGGGAAGCGCATATTTCCTTGTTATGTTTTCGGCAACCTCTAAATACTTCTCTATGCCTCCACGGAAGACCGTTAATGTTAGCCCGCCACCACACATAGGGCACTTTCCCCGTAATGGTAAACGGCGGAATTTTTTGTTACAGACTCTGCAGCGGAAACCTTGCGTTGAAAAAGCTCTTAAATTTCCAGCCATATCCCTAATAAAATGTTTTGTTAAAACTTTCAGCGCTACTTTTCTGGCGTCTACGGCTTCGATTTTCTCTGCAAGCTCAAGTTGACCGCGCAGTTTATCAATCATTGTTTTAAGGCGTTTATATGCACTTTCATTATTGCCTGCGCTAATATCTGAAGTTGGCACCGTAAACTGAAAACCTTCAAATTGCGCCTCGGTTCCAATTCTATGCCCAATAAGGTCTATCAAGGTGCTTACGTTCTTTACTTCCGCCATTTCCAGACTTCTTTTGTAAAATTCCAGCGGGTAAGTTCCAGCAACGTCAAAGTCGTGGGCTTGTCTCTGCACTTCTTTTGGGTTAATGATGGGAACAAGAAGTAATGGAGCGTCCATAATACCACCTATCTGAGCTGGTAAATATTCTCTTGAAAAATTTAATAAAACATCTAGGGCAAGCATGAGCGCATCCTCATCACCATCGCAATCTCTTCGCTTAGCAGAGTGCCAAATAGGATGAGCATAACATACATTAGTGTTTGTGAACCCTATAATGCGCCCTAACACGCCGGCAGATGTATGAGGAGCTAAGCCTATTACTAGATGCCCAACCAAATCATCAACTCTTTTCACATTGTAGTAGGGCGGAATTCCGTAAATTTTTTCTAAAAGATCATCAAGAAAATTTGCCACGCGAACAAAGTATTCAGCGCATGCTATTGGAATAATAACATCCTGAATCTTTAGTTCGCATGTTTGTTCTGGGTTTGTTAGCGGGTTTCCATAGATGTCATTTATATATCCTAGCGGTATCAGTTTCTCGATGGAGACCCCAATTTCCTGCGGCTTGAAATGTGTTAGCGGGGCATTTGTTGCATCAAAGCGAACAGTTCCGTCCTTGTAAACGGAAAGGCCATACTTCGCCCGCAAAATCCCCTTTTCAATTATCTCAGGAGTCCTTGTTTCGTTTGTTAGTCCTTTCACGCCTTTCAGGATTTTTGGGAGTGATACCCCCAAACGTTTGCAAGCTTCCTCAAGCAACTCCTTAATGTTAATTGCTTGCCTTTCATAGGCCACCCCCTGAACTTTACAAATGGGACAAGTATCACTATCTAGGATTTTTCCACATTTCGGACAAGCCCTCTCAATCACTGTTGTAGAGTTGCATGTTGTACACCTTAAAGTGGGCTTAAACGTTTTACAAACGGGGCACTTACGCTTAACAACTTCAACAAAAATTGTTTCACGTCCTGAAGCCTCCACTAGATCTCTCTGCGAACCTCCAGCCAATCCTACTGGGAAGAGGACATGGACAAGTGGCGCCATTTCACGTCTTTTTGCTTTTTCTGGCCGCCCCATCCTCGCACCTACAAAGGAAATCGCTTTATCTCTGACACATATTCCTGAAAGCAATCTAATAGCTTCTAAGACGTTTTTAGCAGAAGAAACTGAAGCGTCCATTTTTCCATAGCCAAGGCATACGGCAAAAGCATAAGCCTCCTCGCCATCGATAATAATTTTCCCATCAAAAACTTTATGTGGTAAGCAAATTTTCTCCAAGAGCTTTTTAGCCTGGATATCCATATTTCCTGAAATATTAAGGGCAAAGTCGCCTGTATGAATTTCAGTAGAAAGAAGCCAATTCCTCAAAGTTAAAAGGTCCGCTATACTTTCAAGGTTGCTCCAGAAGAATGTGAAACTTGGATGTAAAGGCAGGCCGATTTTCAGAGATAATGTAATGGCCTCTTTAAAATTTGGTTTACTCCTGAAGGGATCCTTCAAAAAACCTTTAATTCTATCGGCGGGAATTCCTGTCTCAGAAGCTACTTCTTGGAGCCCTCCATTAAAGCAAAGAATTTTCTCCTTTAGCTCTTCAGCCCACCACTCCTCAACATAACCTGATGGACTTAAGCTTCTACCTTGATAGAGAAAATCGCCAAAACTGATAAGAATGTCTCCTAAAAAGAGAATTTTATCAATTTCATCCTTAATCGCATGGAAGTTTTCTAATGTAACCCTAACCACCGAGCCGTCTTTCAATTTTACAATGGGAGGTTCAATGAAATCGACTGGAAGGGCAACACCGCCCTTTCCAGGAAGCTCTAAGCGTAACTGTGTGCCAGCTGCTATGAAATTTTGTAAGACAAGCATTGCTGCTGGGTGAATTCCAACAGCAGATAATCCGGTATTCCTGGCACGTCCATACCTTAATCGGAAACCGCCACGCTCAGAAGGGAAAGAGAATATTGGACGCCCTGCAACGACATCATCCATGAATCCAGCAGATTTTTTCTCCGACATCTTGCGAATTTCCTTCAGCCAATCCCATCCCACAATGCCAAGTTTTTCAACAATAACTAAAACCTTAGATGCTCGTCCCACAATTCCGTCGTTAACAACACGCAAAGCGCCACCCCGAACTCTGTTTGTTTCAATACGGGGAAGGTTACGGTAAGAAGAAACCTCTACAGGGTCTGTTTCGGTTCCAGTTACTTCTACGGGAAGCCAACGCAAAGCCTTCTGTAATTCCTCGTCAGAAACGTGATACTGGAAGCGCCCTACATAGCGCTCATAAAGCCTAATTTCTTCAATAAATCTTGCAATTTCCTCTTCAGTGGGCTTATAGCGATCAAGACCTAGAATTCTACGGACAAAATCGCCTATAACAAGAGTTAAAGCTTGATCAGTCCCGCCTGCTGAACGTATAGGACCAGCAAAATAGATTGCGAGGTATTTTGTTCTGTCGCTGTTGTTTTTAATCTTTACCTTAGTAATGCCTTGAACAGGAGCGGCGGTAAGTCCCTCGGTTAAAATTGCTAAAGCTGTGCATACAGCTTGCTGCGCTGCTGCTTCAGGTTCCATGTGCCCAAATTTTCCGTAAACAATTTCCTCAGCGATCTTGAAAGCAATCTCTTCTCTCGAAAGTTTAGTGCTTAATTCCCTTATTCTTTCAGCAACACCTTTAGGGCCGATAAGTCCCTCAACAAGATCAGCCATATCCTTTGCAATAACACTTTCGGGATGCCCTACTGGGTCAAGTCCTTTGCCCCGAGCCTTCATGCCAATCTCATAGAGTTGTGCAAATTGTCGCTCCAAGCTTTTCACGTATTCCGCGTAAGTTTCGCTCATAATCATTTTAGACAAGTCTCCCACCTACTCTCAGCAGTATCAGATTATTTTGGTTTTCAATATTAAAACAAAAATCTTGCCTATTCAAGCTCTCAATCTTGCAGCATTTATACCTTCAACAATTTCGGCAATTTTATCTTTAACGTGTCCTGTTTCTGTGATGTTCCCCGTAACTATTATTTTAGCTCCAGCGGCAGCAGCATTAAAAGCTTGGTCTTTTGATCTTATTCCCCCGCCGACGATTAGCGGGACATCAATTGCATGGCTAACAAGGCGGATCATCTCCGGAGGAACTGGCATTTTTGCCCCCGATCCTGCTTCCAGATATATGAAGCGCATCCCTAGGTATTGTCCTGCCAATGCATGCGCAACAGCAAGTTCAGGCCTATCATATGGTATTGGAATTGCTTTTCCGACAATACCAGCCGTTCCGCCCTCTCCAACAATTATGTAACCCATCGGTATGGGCTCTATAGCATATTTTTTAACTAAAGGGGCACCCAATATTTGAGCACCCATCAAAAAATACGGGTCAACCGAGTTTATAAGTGACATAAACCATATCGCATCTGCATATCGGCTTATTCCAGTAATATTATTGGGAAACAGTATTACTGGAACCTTCACAGCACGCTTAACACTTTTAACTACATCGTCCAGATGCCTTACTGAAAC
Source organism: uncultured Candidatus Bathyarchaeia archaeon (assembly GCA_964487415.1). Lineage (GTDB taxonomy): Archaea > Thermoproteota > Bathyarchaeia > Bathyarchaeales > Bathycorpusculaceae > DRVV01. The sequence continues at coordinate 32,770 of CAZAPQ010000057.1, forward strand.
AAAAGTCGAGCCACCAATCATGATTGCAGAGGTTCCACTGTCAACAGCCTTTTGAGCTATTAACAATGCTTGAGGAGGAGTTACTTTTTCAGGGTCAATAAGGGTTATGTGGATCGCTCCCTCGGACTCTATCTTATTCATTAGATACTTCTCAATGGCACCGGCCATTGCTGTCACCCATGAAAGTCAGCCTTTTTTAAGTCCACTATATATCTTGTCCGCAAACATACAGTAGGCATCGATTTCTTCAAGGATCCCTTTGATCGGAAAATTTTCCCTCACGCCACAGCTACCACAACTCACAACTGCACGCCCTTCATCATGGAATAGCTCTACACGGACAGCTTGTTTACCGCAAATAGGACACGAAAAAACTTTTGGTAACCGTTTCTTTGGAATGCGAACAACCTTTCGTCTTCTTCTTCCCATAATCCCCTTCACTCTTTAGCAATCATTAATTTAATCTTCGTCCTTAAATATTTGCCTAACCTCTATAACAATCGCCATGACACTTAGTTCTAGATGTGGGACGAACAAAATCAAAAAGAGAAAATTTTAGAGCTATTAGGGGAAATTATAAGTGTCTATCACTAGCGACTAAAGGTAAGATTATCCAGCATGTCCGACCATTACGCAAGTAAGGTATATTATGAATCCTGTAAATAACTCAGAACATTATAATAAAAAGAACTGGGGCACAAACAGATAGGATAACGTATAGCAAGTCATAGGAGGCCCTTCTAAATACTTCAATAACGCTTAAAATTCCAAATACTCTAGAAACAAGCTTCTGGTTTCAGGCAGCTTAAATAAAACCCTCGCCATACCTTTGCCGACAACTAAGGAACCTAAAGCCTTACACTGCGCTTTTTATACACGCTTCTTCAATTTGCTTATCTTGTCTTCAGCCATTGGACGGGCTGATAGACAGACAATGAAGCTAATAGAAGACTGCGCTCTCCGCAAACGGGCATTTTTAGTTTTCCGGGTGATTTTGACCCGCTTCTCCGGTTCGGAAAGAACCAAATGGCGATTAATAATTGAGAAAGATATGACCATTTAGGAAACAGCTATTTTGATTGATTTTAATGGTGATTTTAATGTGATTTCTATAAAGTGATTTCAATCGTGATTTTAATGGTGATTTTAATGTGATTTCAACACCTTGATTTAAATAATGGATTAAGCGGTGTAAATGATCAAGCTTGAGAAGGAGTTAACTGACATGTAAAGCAATTGTAATAAATCCCTCGCCCAAACCAATAGTGTGGCATGGACAGCAATTGCAGACACTATAATTTGCCCTAGCATACCCAAAACAAGGGTGATGACATAAAAAGCTAAAAACATAACGGGAAGCCAGCATTACGTTTGTGATGAAGAGGTGCAACATGACATCACATACAATCTTAAAGTGATGAGTGATATCACATCAAAAACAGCCGAATATTTATCGCATTTAACAAATAACTTTCCTTGTTTTAACTAGTACAAATGAACGAAGTGGGGCAATAACTTACAAGGCTACCTTCAATATATCTCTGAAAAAATTTAATTTGCAACAGTGTTGATGAAAGCAAAATTCCTGTACATTTTAAAACACACTTGAACTTTTTTCGACTTTTAGCGGGCAGTTAATACTTCTCATAGGTTTAGGATTCTTCGCGAGAACTAAGTATTTATTTGATAGTTTGTATACAAAAGTGTATTCAATAAAAAGGTCGCAACGGAATAAAAAATGGAACTAAAAGAAAATGTTCAATCTTGGATAAAAAAGGCGTTAGAAGATCCTATTACTAAAATATTGTCCAAAAATAGCAATTTGACAAAAGTTCAGCTTGAAACTTTGCTTATAGATATTTTAGCTGATAATATTTCAGGTAAATCGCTAAAATACGAAGAAAAAGCCAGATTAAGATTAACAAAGGCAAAAATAAGTCGTGGATCATTTAATAGGACCCTAAAGCAAGCAGAAGAAAATGTAATAAAATCCGTTTATACTATACTGCTTTTAGGTTATTTAGGAATATTTGAGAGCACAGCCTTATACCCTTACATCGAAATTGCGAACAAGCTACAAGAATACATAGCGGCATATCAAGACTTAACAGCAGACCCTGAACAATTAGAAAACAAGTTAAATTTTTTAAGGATGTTAAGAACCGAACTGGAAATGGAACTTAAGCGGTTAGCGAAACCTTCTTCAAAAGATAAAGGTGACATCACAAATCACAATACTTAACCTTATTGAACATAACAACCGCCTACTTATTAAAGACCAGAATGCTTATAAGCTGTGGTAATAATCTGTGATGTGTGATGCAACGAATAGGAGAGATCAATATGCTTGAAATAATCCTAATGTTCTTAGCCTGTGGTTTTTTAATTGTGGCGATAAGTGCTGCTCTGGCATATTCTAACCGCATTATAAGAGTTAAGCATGAATATGAGGAAGTAAAAGAGACTTTTAATGACATAATTATTAGTTTCAGCAGAGAGTTGAAAAGCGCTATGGAATCATTGAAAATTGTGACGGGCAAAGTTAATGTTGTCTACGCCAAAAGTGAAGAAGCCCTACAAAGAATATCCACTTTAGAAAGAAGGATAAATGGCATAGAAGAAAGAGCATTGGAATCTAACAGTTTTAAGGATTTGGAAGCAAAATTAGGTGATATTGAAAAGGCAACACGTGATATTGTTGCATCACATGCAACTCTAGTAGATAGGCTCTCATCTCTCGAGAAGAAAGTTCAAACATTATTGGAGCCATCAGAGCCAAGTGTTGAAGCTGTCATGCCCATCAGGAGAGAGAAAGTTTTCGAACCATTAACAAAGACAGAACTAGCGGTTTTGGAGATGCTTGCGGCAGAAGGGCCTAAAACATCTCCAGAGATCAGAGAAAGGATTAGACTGAGCAGGGAACATACTGCAAGACTTATGAAAAAACTATACGAGAAAGGATACTTAGAGAGAGATTCAGGCAAAATTCCTTTTAGGTATAGCATAAAAAAGGAAATGGAAAACCTCTTGAAGAAGGAGGATAGCGTAAATTCCGTGTAAAAAACAATAAATGTTAAAGCATCTGACCTTTCAGTGTAGCATTTGATAACTTTAGGGCTATTTTATATCTTAACCGGTTTTGAGTGCCTGTTTTAATAAGTACACCTCTATTTACCATTCTCGACAAATATGTTGCAACGGTACTTAGGCTAATAGGTTCTCCAAATTCGTTTTCATAGGTTTCTTGAATATCTCTAGAAGAAAACCACGATATTGGGAAATGCTTCTGAATCACAGTAAGCACTCTGATATATTTTGAATTTTCATAATTTGAAACATTTAACGTGGAAGAATTGATCTCGCTAGGGACCCCGCCGAGTAATTCAATCATATCTAGTATTTTTAGAACTTTGTCACGTGTGATGCTGCCTTCAAATGATATACTATATTTATTACCTTCACCATCAAAGACCTCGAAGCGCATCTTCCTTGCAGGCATTAGAGTCTGTCACCTATATTTTGTTCACAATTTTACATTTCACAGGTTATAACTGTTGTGGTGAAAATAAAAGTAAATATGGGTAAAAATAAAGGTTTTATCAAAAAATAAGTTATTTTTTCAAAGATTTTTATTAACAGACTTCACTTCTTATCCTAAAATAGTTCTGGAAATTAAAGATTACTTTTTGATTTATCTCCAGTAGAAATAATGGGGTTGCTTTTTCACAAAAAATAGACCAAAAAATTGTATAAAATAAATTTTTGGAAATATATTTAAAGCGCATAAGTGAGCTATGGCAATGAATTTCACAAGAAGTTTCACATCATTGTGAAACTCATGTTTAAGTAAAAATTTTGATAAGCAGATTTTCACCCGTTGCTACAATGAAAATTTTGTTAACAGTATAGAGACACACCCCATAATTTCCATTGGAACTACGGTGAACTTGTCCCAAAAATGTTAGCTTATCCTTGCTTTAATTTTCTCTTAAGTTACATTTAGTTTTTTTAATAGCAATTTTTAAAACTTCAAAAGTCACTTAACCTTTCAGAGTATGTTCCTCGTTTAGAACCTTAATAACTTAGTTGTTGTTTCAGAGTTTCCAGTTGAAACAAAGGGGTGTCTCTCCTTATTTCTCTAAAAGATTTTTAGGTTCACAATTCACTTTTCTGTACGATGCTCTTTATTTTCTTTATTTTTAAAACTGACTAACGCTCTACCCAAGCAGGGATGAAACATGAATGACACAAACATACTTGATGATGTGTTCAATAAAATCATTAATAGTACAGGCATTTTTAGAGATAGGGATGTTCTTCGCCATGATTATTTACCGGAAAGGCTTCCTCATCGTGAAGAGCAAATAAGGCGTCTAGGCGAGGCTGTAGCCCCTGTCCTTAAAGGTTCAAGATGCTCCAACATTTTTATTTATGGAAAGACAGGTACAGGAAAAACTGCAGTTACAAAATATGTACTAAACTCTCTTGAAATAATGGCTAGAAAAATTAATGCTCCAGTTAGTTTTTGTTATGTGAATTGTCGTTTAGCTGGTACCGAATATAGGATCTTATCAACTCTGTGTCGGAGCATAGGTTTGTCTGTTCCTTTTACGGGTTTGTCTTCTAGCGAGGTTTTTGATAGATTTAGAGTGAGTTTGGATGGGCTTAGAATAACCTTTATAGTGGCTTTAGATGAGGTAGACGTGCTTGTTAAAAATCGAAGCGATATCCTACTTTATGAATTTACCAGAATTAATGAAACATTATCTGAAAGTAAAGTTTCTATAATTGGAATCTCTAACGACCTTAGACTCAAGGAGTTCCTAGATCCAAGAGTTTTGAGTTCGCTTAGTGAAGAGGAAATAGTCTTTCGACCATATGATGCAAGTGAGTTAAAAGATATATTGTATGAGAGGGCGCAAATGGCTTTTCATGATGGTGTGTTGAGCGAAGGAGCCCTAAGCCTTTGTGCAGCTCTGGCAGCTGCAGAACATGGTGATGCCCGCAGAGCCTTGGACCTGCTTAGAGTTGCTGGAGAAGTTGCAGAGCGCAAGGGTTCAAGTGTCATTACTGAGGATGACATTAGGGAGGCTGAGAAGATTATTGAACATAATCGGGTTCTTGAAGCTTTGGCAAATTTAACACT
>CAZAPQ010000058.1:0-16697 GCA_964487415.1 uncultured Candidatus Bathyarchaeia archaeon
CTGCTCCGCAAGTTTTATTGTTCCCTTTCAGAGGAAACCATGAGGCTTCGATTCTTCCAAGTTTTCAGAGAGGTTCCCCGTGAAACCCTGATAAGGCATTGCCACCTAGACTATGATAGGGAAATGGCCATAATCGCCGAGACAGAAAGAGAAGGTGAAAGAAGAATCATTGGCATAAGTATGCTAACGGCGGATCCTGGGCGGAAAAGCGGCGAATTCGCTGTTGTTGTTGGAGATCAATGGCAAGGTTTAGGTTTAGGATCAAGGCTGACTGATTGCATTATAGAGGTCGGCAGGGAAATGGGATTGGAGCGAATCTACGCCTTTATAGGTTCAGACAACTTAAAAATGATCGATTTATGCGCAAAGAAGGGCTTTAAATTCGAAAAGATAAACGGGGAACTCGTAAAGGCCATTCTAAACATAATTTAAGGAACAAAAGACCCTTTCCTATTTTAAACGCAAGCACATTTAAATCTAGAGAAACAATTAAAAGCAGGACTATGCATCTGTTTTAAAATTCACCATCACGGATGTCAGTAATTTGGGATTAATTAACCCCATCGTAGCCGTCATCGTAGCCTTTTCCATACTAGGGGTCATGTTATATAGGCATGTAAAAATTGGAATAGCCTTAAACTCGACGGCCATTCTCTTGGCTTTACTTGCCGTAGACTGGGTTAAAATTCCCGAAATTTTATGGACAAGCGTTAATCCTTTAACCCTAGAGGGACAGCTAACCCTCTCCATAGTTTTTTCAACCTTTGGGGTTATGTGGATGAGTCAACTCTACAAGGATACTGGAGCCTTACAAGAGCTGAGCGAAAGCCTAGGCAAAATGATCAGGAATCCAAAAATTATTTTAAGCGTTCTCCCAGCAGTGGTTGGGCTTCTCCCTGTTCCAGGAGGGGCCCTAATGTCCGCTCCCATAGTGGATTCTGAGGCTGAGAGGCTTAAATTAAGCGCTGAGAAGAAGGTTTATGCTAATCTATGGTTTAGGCATATAACCTTGCCGATCTATCCCCTAAGCCCAGTTTTCATAATAACCATTGCACTAACCGGGATAACTGCCGCTTCGCTGGTTGGGCTGCAAATACCAATAGTTGCGGTCATGATGCTAGTGGGATATATAACAAGTTTCTGGGGCGTTCCGCCTCCGGAACCCCTTTATAATGGTTCAAAAAGGCTGGCGAATTCCAACTTGAAGGATTTCCTCAAATCCTTTACGCCTATCTTGGCCACAATTGTAGGGGCTATAAGCATAGGACTAGCATGGCGCGACCTGTCCAGGAGGGGCATAGATGTCCTAGTAGCCACGGTCATGGGAATAACAATTCTGGCGGCAATATCAAAGGCTCGCCCTAGAACTGTTGTAAACTCCCTCAGGAGCAGAATGATTTATGACATAACCTTAGCAACTTACGGAGCATTCCTCCTCAGAGGCGTTGTAAACGCTTCAGGTTTTTCAGAGGTTTTTAAAAACCTGGTAGTAAATGGAAACATTGACATTTTATGGCTTATGGTTGCTATTCCAACGGTCTTCAGCTTCCTTACCGGCTCCCCCTCAAGCGGTGTGATTATATGTGCATCCATCCTTGGGGGAATTTTAAGCTTCACACCAAAAGCCGTGGTGCTAATTTATATGGGCGCATACCTCGGATACATGATAGCGCCAACCCATCTATGCTTTACATTCACTGCAGAATATTTCAAGACACCCCTTGGAAGAGCCTATAGACAGCTCATTCCATCCTTCATAGCGTCCTTTGCAGCAGTCCTGCTTCTTTATTCCCTTCCATTCTAAACAAAATGGAAACCTTTAAAAGCCCTGAAATTCCCAAGCCTTTAACGGGGTTTCCTTTGACCCTCAGCGCAGATACAATCTACGGATTGGGTTTAACTCTAATTTTTTTAGGCATACTCATAACAGCGGTGGCTATTATACTGCTTTTTATTGCAGGCCTTAAAGGAGAGGCTAAAGCTCGGGGAGGAGGAGCCATAATAATCGGTCCATTCCCAATAATCTTTGGAACAGATAAAGAATCCATCAAGGATGTTCTGATTCTTTCTATAGTGCTTATAGCCATTCTTGTGGCGCTTACTGTCTTGCTACACTTCCTATACGCTAGGTGAGTGGGACATGAGCTCAAAAGACAGTGGCCAAGATGGAGACGCGACATTTAAAGGCCTCTCCATATTATTCCTTTTAGGATTCCTTGTAATTTTGATTGGCATGATACTGATGATCGCCGCCACAGTATTTTCCGGAGTCCAAAATGGTTCTTGGGGCGCTGGTGGAGTAATATTTATTGGGCCGTTTCCGATAGTTTTTGGAGTTGGCCCTGAAGCCCACTGGCTTGTTCTAATTTCGATTATTCTGGCCATCCTAAGCATTGTGATGCTTATTCTAATGCGGAAGCAAGCCTTAAGAAATTTCTAAACAGCCTTTGTCTCCTTTTCTTCTTTTCCATAAATTATGTAGAGGAATATCAAAACCAGAACGATGAAGGTTACGGTCATGAGTATGTATTTCAGAGTTTCGAAGTATGCGCCTATTTCCAAGCTTGATGTCTCTCCTTTAATTTAGCTAATTTAAAACTCATAATATTTAAACAGTTGGTTTCTTCCATTCCCTCATCAACGCATCGTATAGCTCATCGTCGCTTTCCACGGTTTCATACCAGCCTAAGGCCTTGGCTATTTTCTGGGCTATAAGATGGTAGCACATGTGCACCTTTCTGTCTAGGACTCTGAAGTAGAAGTCGTCGCATGTGCAGAATTCAGCGTCGGGCATTATTAGATAGTCCCTCTCCTTTCCTACAACAATCCACACTGTTCTGCCGCTCGGCTTAAATGTGTACTTTTTCACCCTGCTCTCTTTAAGGGCTTCGAAGGCCCTTGCAAAACGCTGCCCAAAAAACTCATATAACTTGTTCAGGTTTTCGCCTGTCAGCCTTCCAGCTGCCTTAGCTTCTTTGCAGACAGCCTCTATTACATCATCTTCGAAGCTGGATTCCATTAAAATATGGTGTTCCTTTTCAGCGGATGAAAGCCTTTCCGCTCATTCTATTTTTATGGGTTCACCCTTCGGTTTAGTCTCTTTTATCTTCGGCAGCCTAATTTCCAAAACACCGTTCTTGTATTGGGTTTTTGCCTCTTTAACGTTGACCTTTGCCGGTAGATTTACCTCCTTATAGTATTTCCTCTGTGGATTGTCAACGCTTATAACCAAGGAATCCTCTGTACCGTGGAGCTTTATATCTTCCTTCTCAACGCCTGGAAGCTCAGCCACCACTTGTACCTCATTGTCTGTTTCAACTATATCCACTAGGGGTTCACGTTCTTCCTTAACCCTCGGCCCAAACTTGCTTGGTTTAACGTTTCCGAACTCGCGGATTTCAGGCTTTCCATCAGGCCCTATTTTTATGCTATATCCATATACAAAGGGTCCCCACTCCCTAACAACGGAGCCGTCTGGAAGCTTTCGTTCTTTAACGTAATCCTTTGGAACCCTTGAAGTAAACATCTTAAATTCCTCCTCCATCATCTTCTCCATTTCACGGAATATTCTATCGAAGTCTTCGAAGAGCCAGCTTCCGAAGAAGGGTAAGCGCCTACGTCTAAACCATTCAGGGAACCATTCTTCATCCTCAGAAGGCATACCTTTCACCTTAGGTATAAAGAATTGCAAGCAGTCTATAAGCTTTATGTTAAATGCTAAATGTGGTTTTAAGTTGTTTTAGGTTTCCGAGGAATGTGCCGTCTAGAAGGTATATTTCCGCATTTTCCATATCAACGGCTCCCGTGCGAAGGATTGGCCCCAGAACCTCTTCGCTTTCCCTGCTATACGCCACCTCATCGTTTAGGGGTTTGCCCCCAAGAAAGTCGTTGAAAGAGGGCATTATAAAAATTTGAGAAATTCTAAGCTTAATTCCACGCTTGGTCAAAAACCCTCTGATGGACCCCTCAAATTTTATGCCTTGCTTCTGCAGCAGGGCTTCCGCCAGCTTAGCCGCGTCGCATTTAGCCTTCACCCACACTTGCCTAGTTATCCTGAAACCTGCTGGATCGCGGAGGGCTATTACGGGGTGAATATGGCCCATAACAAGAAACCTGCAATTCAGCAGCTCTGGGGGAGGCCACCGGTGACCATGGAAGAGTCCAACCTCACCTATAATCGTGCCCGCGGACGGTATGAGTTTTATGTCCTCAGGGAGAAGGGGCTCAAGGTTTCCATCGTGATTTCCAAGGATTATCTCTATTTCTTTCAAGCTTTCCTTCAATTCGTTAAAGAACTCTGGAATGTCCTGCCATTCGCTTAGCTCAGCCATTGCTATCGTATGCTTCACATCGCCTATAATCAGGAGTCTTGCAGGGTTGTATTCGCTTATGATTGCCTTTAGTCTTTGTAAAAGCTTTGGGGTTTGGGTTGGAACATGAATGCCCCTTTCTGAGAGAGCCACCTCCCAGCCTATATGAAGATCCGAGATGACCAGTGCTCTGGTTTTCCCAGCCTTTATGAGGGCGGCGGGGTATGGTACCAGCGGGACTATCATGCGCCTTCAGCTTTCAAGCTTTAATATGGTCCAGTATAATTTTGTGAAGCCTTGAATTTCCAGCGGCCACGAAGGTTACCCTCTCCCTTGGATCAAGCCTCGCATTTAGAGGCTCGCCTGTAGGTGTTGTTATCTTCGCCCCAGCCTCGTTTATTATTAACCATGCGGCTGCAGTGTCCGTTACCCGAAGTTTTCCACGGATATCTATGAAAGCATCTGTGGTTCCATCTGCTACATAACACAATTCTAGGGAGTTTGCGCCTAGATGACGTATATGCTTGGCTTTCTCCAGAAGCCCAGTAATTCTCGGCGCGATTTCTCGAACTTTGTATGTGTTTAAATCTATGCCTATAACAGCCTCATCTAGAGAATCCTCGGTTGAGGGAGATATTTTCCGTCCGTTCCGCTGGGCGCCGCCGCCCTTTTCCGCAGTATATGTTACGTTATGAGATAGGTCCGAAACCAAAGCTGCATGGACGAATTGCAGCTCCGGTTTTGTAGAGACCGCTATGGACGTAGCGTAGAAGGGTATACCCCTCGTCAGGTTAGTGGTTCCATCTATCGGATCCGCAATAACATAGTTTTCTTCTGGTTTATCGCCATACCTTATAATTCCGGATTCCTCGCTTATCAAGGTGAAAGGGATTTCATGCGCCAGCAAAGTATCCACTATGGCCTTTTCCGCAGCCAGATCCACCTGTCTTATAGGGTCCCCACCTGCGCCTACGCCGAGGCTTGGGCCTGGCTTATTTGCGGTTTTTGTAAGCGGAGCTATATTCCTGCCAACGTTCTGTGCGCATTCGAGGAGAATTGGCATCCATTCCATTGCCATTCTTTCCCACTCTCCATTAACTTCTCGCTTGATAAAGACTTTGCTAAGTCACCTATCACCAAGCACGGATCATCCTGTATTTTTAGCCCTCATGCGAAGTTTTCTGAAAATTAGCCTCGATGACAAGATGATGAAGACAAGCAGTGTTGCAAGGGAGGCCAATAAATAATTTCCAACACCCACAGTTAGGCCTATGGCCGCCGTCACCCATAGACTTGCCGCGGTGGTTATTCCAACAACCCTTTCCCTTTCAGCGATTATTGCGCCTGCGCCTATAAAGCCTATCCCCGTAACTATGCCTGCAGCTAACCTGGCAGGGTCAACATTAAATTCATGCACCGAAATAATTGTGAATAAGCATGAACCCATGCAGACAAGCATGTGGGTTCTTAGCCCTGCAGGCTTATGGGTTATTTCACGCTCTATCCCAATAATGCCGCCAAGTAAAACAGCCAAAATGAGACTCAAAAACTTTTCAGACATGTTTGACACAGCCTTATGTTATGATATTATGTTCACCAATAAAAAAGCAATTCGCAAAATCAGTTTACATGCCCAAATTTGTTAGTGCTTATATAGAGGAACAACAAGCAAATATGGAGACTTCAAAGGTTAAGCAACAAACGCTTTAGAATGTAAACGTGACCGGATATGATATTGGTATTATTGGCCCTTGCTGTAGGGCTTTTTGCCATGCTTATGGTTGGCTACTTAGCCCATATTGTTAATAGGGAACCTCCTGGAACAGATGAGATGATAAGGGTTGCGAATTATATCATAGAGAGCGCCGATGCCTTCATAAGGAGAATGTATAAGAGCATAGCAATTTTCGTGGTTCTTATGATGATCTTATTAGCACTTATCTTCAGAAGTTTTGTGATTTTGGGCGTATTTTTCTTGGGCGTGTTTCTGTCTTTAACCGCAGCCTTCATAGGTCTGCATGTTGCCGTGAAGGCTGGATTAAAAACGGTTAGCGCCGCCAGAACCTCAACTGAAAGGGCCTTTATAATAGCCTTCTATGGCGGGGCTGTTATGGGATTGTCGGTTATCGGCCTAAGCCTTATAGGTGCAGGCATCCTCTTCCTGTTGCTTAGGAACCCGCAGATGTTTGTAGGTTTTGGCTTCGGAGTAAGCCTAGCCGCTTTATTCGCCCAGCTTGGCGGGGGAATATTCACTAAAGCCGCCGACATAGGCGCTGACCTTGTTGGAAAAATTGAGCAGCGTATTCCAGAGGATGACCCCCGCAACCCAGCAGCCATCGCGGATCTAGTTGGCGATAATGTTGGTGACTGTGCAGGCAGGGGTGCGGACATCTTCGAATCCATAAGCGATGACTACATAACCGCCATGATCCTAGGCTCCATGCTTATAGGCTCTTTGGGAGAAAACGTTCTCGTGTATCCGCTAGTTGTTGGAGCCGCAGGAGTACTGGCTACAATTTTGGGATTATACGCCGTAAAATTGCTTAGAAAAAGGAAGCCAAACATAGCCTTCAACATAACCCTAATCACAACCGCAGCGTTGTGCATTGTTGGCGCCTACCTCTGTGCGGTGGCTCTACTTAACAATATAACGGTTTTTTACGCCATGCTCAGCGGTTTGCTGGTAACCCTCGCCGTCTGCCTGGTTGTGCAGTATTATACTGGGATAGGCAGGGGACCTGTGAAGGTTATGGCTGAAACCTCTAAACGCGGAGCAGCCCTCAACATTATAACAGGCCTGGCATATGCGCTTCAAACACCATTCTTCCCAATAGTTTTGGTTTTGGCCTCAGCCCTCTTTTCCTATTTCATATGCAACGTGCCGCTTTATGGAATAGTTGCCGCAAACATTGGAACCGACCTCCTAGCCGGCATAATAATGTCAAGCGACACCTTCGGCCCCATATGCGATAACGCCGCCGGAATAGCTGAAATGGCTAAGGTTAGAACTAAAAATGGGCTTGCCCTAGCTGAGCTTGACGCCCTTGGTAATACAACTAAGGCCTACACGAAGGCTTATGCTTCCACATCCTGCACAATATCAACCATCGTGCTCTTCCTAACATATGGCGAGCTTGCGGGACTGAGACAAGCTGTTGCAAGCTTGCTGGATCCGAAGATCATCGCCGGCCTAATTTTGGGAGCCACAGTTCCGTTTATTTTCTCCTCTATGGCTATAGGAGCCGTGAGCAAAACAGCCTACAAAATTGTCGACGAGGCGCGTAGACAGTTCAGGGAAAAACCAGCCATCCTTGAGGGTAAGGCAAAACCCAATTACGCACGCTGTGTGGACATAGGCACGAAAAACGCATTGAAGAACATGATCACGCCAACGGTGCTGACGCTGATTTCACCCATAATAATAGGCTTCATCCTAGGCAAGTATGCCCTGGGCGCCATGCTTCTAGGAAGCCTCGCCACTTCCGCACTTCTGGCACCCATGTTCACCATGGGAGGGGGACTATGGGACAACGCCAAAAAATATGTTGAGAGAAGATTCTGGATGAAGGGAACACCCCTCCATGAGGCGGTAGTTACAGGCGACACCGTTGGAGACCCGCTGAAAGACACGGCGGGACCATCCCTGAACATTTTCATGAAACTAATGAACATGACAGCATTGCTGATTCTACCATTCTTAGTCATGGCCTGAGCTAAGCAATACAAGCTTATAAGCAAGTCTTAGAAATAAAAATTTTAGATGGTATAGCTTAAAGAGGTCTACTGGCGGCAACTCTAACTTACGCTCATTGAGCTCTCCACGGCCGAAGCCGGTAATTCTTGCTTTGTGCTTATTGGTTTGTTGTTGACCTTTTAGCCTGTTCCATGTTAGAGCAAGAAGTGCCCGTCGGCCCGTCATACCTGTGTGCCCGCGAGATTAGAATTATACTTCCATCGTTTCGAGCGTATTCAGGGCTCCTGCGCTAGTAGCTACAACCAATTTGGCTTATTTCTTTAAAATACGCTTTTATAAGGCTTCATTTCAAGTGCGGGGGGTGGGATTTCATCATTAATTTACTGGCATATTATATTAAATTTTGAAGAGTTTTTTAAAGTTTTTGAGGGGGGCTTCGCATAGTTTTAGGATGTAAGGGTATTCTGTCGAGATGTTTTGTAGCATGTTTTCCGCTTCGTAGCACATATCTGCAATGTGTTCAAGGTATGGTCTAGTTTCATTTCTAAGTGTTTCCAGCGCTTCTGGCCTAATTACAATGTCTGTTTTAAGTAGTGGTTTAGGCACCGTTAACTCTTTGAGTAGTGGCGGTGGTCTAATTTTTTCCCAGTCAGACCAGTTTTTAGCAAGAATCCTTTTTAGAGCCTCCTTAACGTTTTCGAGCTCGCCTAAAAGTTTGAACACGTCAATGGTGGAATCTATGACTCCTGCATCGCATAATGCTATATAAGGTAGCACTTCATCTTTCCAAACCTTCATTATTCTCAATAATTTTAGATCGATAAAGGGTTGAGGAAACAATGAGCTTAGGAGACTGTGCATGGCATCGAATTGATAATAAAGGAATGTTAGCTGGTGCTTTAAGACTTCTTCCTGTAGAGTAAAATGGAGCTTTACTTTCTGGATGTTTTTTAGTAAGAAAGTAAGGGTGTGTATGTCCACGTCTGGCAAGTTCTGGGCAAGTATGTGAGCAAAGCTGACTATGGTTAGGTTATTCTTTTTGGCGAATTCTTCCAACCGCTTGGCGTCCTCTTGCCTTACATTCAGCGAAACATAACCTGGTTTTGGCACATTTACCACGCAATACTAAATACTGGGAAAAGGAATAAAAACGTAACGGGTACCTAAAAGTTTATATACAGTGACGTATCATGGACGTACTAGAAAAACATGCACCTTCAAAACGTGCAGTCCAAAGTGCTACAAATGTGGGAAGAAGTAGTTGGGGTTCTATTGCAGATAGCTGCCCGAGACGGAGGAAACGTCGTGGTCAACGTTTCAGGCGCTGAGTACGTGCTTAAGAATTTTCCAAAAGAGTTGCTTGAGAAGCTTAAAGCACATAGGAACTGTCTAATTGGTATACTACGCACAGATGCGGGATATGCAATACGGGTAATACATAGTAAAATGCGTGTGCAAGCATGCCCGCGGAGGATTGAGCATGGATAACCTTGAAATGACCATTTTAATTTCAGGGTTCACACTTTCGCTAAGCTGCTTTGTGGACGCAAACTGGAAGTGTTTTAAAGGACTGGTTAACTGGATCTCGCCAGCGAAACTCCTAGGAATTTTAAGACTTACTCAGGGGGCGTCAACTCTCACTTTTTTGTACTCTATTGCAACAACTATGGTATGTAAAATTTTATGGATAGATCCTGCAATGGCCTTAGTTTCTTCAATCATTGTAACAGTGGCCGCTACAGCGTTAATTGGCCAGCTTCTTTCAAAGAAAGGTGCAAAATTAACCGCAGAAGAAACTGTTGATGAAAAGGCTCTGCGAACAAGAATAATAGAAGACGTACAAACAATAGTAGGCAAGGCAGCATTAACAATATCAGAGAACGTGGAAAAACGGATGACAAAAGCAGAAGCCAATATTCAAGGATACGTTGAAAGCTATTATAAAAGGGTTAACACCCTCTTGGAGAGAAACGAGGAGACTCTCCGATATTTTGGAGACAAAATGAACACAATAAATAGGGTAATCGAAGGATACAACGAAATAGCTCGGGCATACCGTGAGGAAGCCGTGAAGAGGGAGGCGCTAACGCTACAGATTGAACAGGTTGCCCGACTGGAAGAGGAATATCTGAGGAGACTTGAAGCCTTGGACCACAAGGAAGAAGTAAGAGGAGAGAAAGTTACTTTAACCAGCGCAGACGGCATTGCTAGCAGAACAAAGGGAAACATGGCGCAAAAAGAAACTGCTGATTTTTTACGAAACTGCGGCTTTCAAGTTGAGGAGTATTATGGCGTAGGTTTGCCAGACTATATCATACGTTGGCAAGGAAAGCGGGTCGCCATCGGCGCACATAAAGCCTTCACCTTAAGCAGGCAAGGGACAACTCAAAGAACCATAACAAAAAATGAATTAGAAGCTGAAATTGCCGCCGCCTTAAAGTATAAGCTACCGCTGGTACTTCTAGTAACCAACTTAAAAAATAAGAGAAGATGGGCTGAACTGATATCATACGAAAAGCTGAAGGAATTTGAACGCTTCACTACACCGGTAATTCTGGCAGACGATGTCCCTGAGACAGAAAGAATCTGCATGGAATCAATCTTGAGGTTGAAGGAAATATTATCACACCACGCAACAAACTAAGCTGCACAATATCATAAAAATGCACAAAAACGCATGGAAAATACACCCTTTTATTAGATCGCTATCCTTAACTTAGCTCCCACCTATTAATTGTGTAGCGAATGTGCAAAAATGCCAATGAGACATACTTCGGTTTTTAACTTATTCTACAAAGTTCCAGAGAACAATACACATAGAAACAAATTCCATTCCAATAGTTTTAAAACAGAATGCCCAAACAGGAAACATTAAAGTGTCAAAGGCAAAATTATTCAACAATATGCTAAAATACTTGCCAAAAACAATTAAACACGACCGAAAAAGCTCAGTAACTAAAATTATATTTTAAAAGTCAGCACGTTATAACTGCAAAAGTGTAACGTGCCTATGCTCCTAGAGCGCCGTGGATCCGTGTGGGGCGAAAACATTAGGTGCAGGTTCTGCCTTCAAAACAAAACGCATCCCATGCGACAGCAAACTCCCAGTTATACCCCAAAAGTGGGATGTTTTTGAAAAATCTTATGGAAATTACATCATAAAAAGCCATAAAAAAGCTCTTTTCGAAACAATTAAAACAAAAGTGGGAGTTTTGCAAACACATTCCAACATCCAAACATATTTAGCCGCATCTAATATTTCAAATTTAAAACATTTTCCACATTTTCCGTTAGCAGCGACTGATGAAAGAAGCTTCGTATTGTAATGGATTTTTACAGGAATGGAGAACGATGTGTCGTGTCTGGATTGGGCAAGCTTTAAAATTGTTGCTGCTGAATCCCTTTTAAGGTTGAGGCTTATGAGTGTTAGGGCTTTTGACGGAGCCAGGATTTTGCTTACGGAGGAAAGGTGGAAGCATATAGTTTTGAGGCATCCGGAACTTGAGAACAAGTTATTTCTTGTTTTGGACGTCGTTGCCAATCCAGACGAGGTATACGTTGACCAAGCAGGAGCGTACCACGCATTGAAAAGGTTGCATGGCGAAGTGTCTGACTACATCGTAGTGGTCTACTGTAAGGAAAATGAGGAAGGCTATATAAGAACCGCCTTCTATACAAGTTATAGAAGAAAGGCTAGGAGGTATAGGCAATTCAAAAAGTTGAAACCCTCTTAGACATTAACGCCAGAGAGGTGCTGGAAAAAATGGAGAAGAAGTATGGGATAAAACTGCCCAGGAAGGTTATCACAATAGATTATGGAGACGACGTTGGAGACCTATTCATAAGGTTTAAACATGCGAAAACAACCCATGGAGAACCAACAAAAGACGGACAAGCAATTATACACTACGATGAAAAAGGAGAAATAGCCGCCATAGAAATCCTAAACATAACATCCATCTAAAACACAAAATAAGCCTAAATCCCTAAACTCTTGAACCACAGCGCATACGTTCCCCATTTAAAAGCTCTCTTAGCGATGACTAATTGAATATTTTTTATAGAAAAGTCTGTTAAATTATTTTGCCAATTAGTAGAATTGTGAAGATTGCTATGGTGTGCAGGATGTATGCTATAATCGAAAATTTTCTTGGTGTTACGTTCTTTATTAAGGCTAATAGTGTAATGCCGATTTCTGTTGGAAGCGGAGAGGCTATGAGAATACTGGCTAAAGCTGCTAGCAGATACTTTTGAATAGGGCTGGGCACCATTTTCGGACAGACTTAACGATTTTTTCTTGCGATAACTTCTGAACCTCACCGCTGAAAAAATGCCTTATAAAATGGAAAATAACCAGATCACCTAGTAAAGCGCCAAGGCCTGCGGTTAATCCTGCTAGAAACAAGTTTTGCTCCCTTGCAAGGATCAGCAATATTGCAGCTGCGGGCGCAGCTGTGAACGCGTAAGCATAAAGGAACCCTGCCAAAAAGGTTCCGAAGTAACCCAAGAAAGACAAGTGTATCATGAAGCGGGGCATAAGACTTTTCGGCAAAAATGACGAACGCTATCCCATAGCTTAAAACAAGCAACAAGAGTTTAGGATACTTTATTCGAGATAGAACTTTGCCCCGAGTCCCCATTCGCATAAAACACTTCCAGCCACAAATCAAAAATAACCAAATAAATATCCTCCGAGGTAGACTGTGCTTATTGTATACTCAATTCTGTTAGGAGACACTAACAGAAAATTATGTTTGAATGCGCTTTTAATTATTGAAAATTTTTGAGGATTTTTGGTAGTTCTTTTAGGCTTTTGATTATCTTGTCAGGTTTGACTTGGGCTTTCTCTTTGGAGCCCCAGAACAGAGTTTTGGGGCTATCCCTTTTAATTAGTACTGTGTGCATTCCGACTTTTTTGGCACCTTTTATGTCTGTGCTGGGCGTGTCTCCGATGAAAACGGCTTCTGACGCTTTGGCTTCCAAAATTTTTAGGGCTTTTTCGAAGATTTCTGGGCTTGGTTTACGTTTTTTCACATCTCCAGATATTATTATTGCATCAAAGTATTTCTTTAAATCAAATTTTTCTAAAAGTTCCCAAGCAGCTTCTGGGATGGAAAGGTTTGAAACGATTCCAAGCCTATATTCGCCGTGCAGCCTTTGCAACACTTCTACTGCCTCTTGGTCTAGGCCGACGTGATGCATGAATTCTTCAGCAAAGGCTCGAGTCCCACCCTGCACAATAGGATGGGAAACGTCAAAATCGTAACCTAACCTTTTTAATGCCCGCGAAAGGCGCATGTTAAAATGGGGCTCTTCCATGCTTTGTGCAGTTTCCATGTACATTTCATCTCTAACCTCAAAATATACTCGCCTAAACTCCTCAAAGGAAACGTTAACGCCCTTTTCCACGAGAAAGCCGTGAAGCCTTCTAAGGGCTGGTTCATAAAAGGCATCGCCGCCCCTGACAGGCAACAAAGTGTCAAACAAGTCAAAGATAACCGCTTTAACACGCACCAGTCATCCCTCAGGGATTTTACGCATAAAGATTTCCGGTATCACTATAAAGCCAAAGCAAGAAAGGAGGATGACGATTGCCCATTCAGAAGCGTATAGTGGAACCGTGTGGAATAGAAGCATCAATGTTGGAACATAAACTACCGCCAAAGTTGACACTACAGAGATGAACACGCCTACAAGAAGCCATTTGTTAGTCAGAAATCCCACTTTGAAGGCGTTTTTGCTTTCTGACCTGCAGTTCCACACAACTATCAATTCATAGAAGCATGCCACTAGGAAAACCATCGTCCTCGCTTTTTCAACAGAACCTGAAACCATGAAGCCCCACCAAAAGGCGATGATTTCCGCCATAAACTGAATGGCTGTGGATGCGAGGATGAAAAGCAGCATTCCATGCAACAGTCCCTCTTTTGGACTGCGGGGCGGCTTTTCCATAACATCTTCAACTGGCGGATCTTTGCCTAGGGCTATGGCGGGCGGCCCATCAGTCACCAAGTTCAACCATAAAATCATTGAAGGCAGAAGCGGGAGGGGTAAGCCAGCTAAGGCAAAAGACCCGACAAGGATCAATTCGGTAAAGTTAAGGGATAATAGAAACCTGATAAACTTTCTAATGTTACTGTAGATAATTCGCCCACCCTCAACAGCCTTAACTATGGTGGCAAAGTTGTCGTCTGCCAGAACCATGTCTGAGGCTTCCTTAGCTACTTCCGTCCCAGTTACGCCCATGGCTACACCGATGTCTGCCTGCTTTAACGCTGGCGCGTCGTTGACTCCGTCCCCAGTCATGGCAACAACATGCCACTTATTCTTCAATGCCCTAACTATGCGAAGCTTATGCTCTGGGGAAACTCTGGCGTACACTGTTACTTTTTCAACTATGCTGTCGAAGTCCTCGTCGGATATTTGATCTAGCTCGGTGCCAGTAAGTACTAAGTCGCCATCTTTGAAGATTTCCAGCTCCTTTGCAATTGCCACGGCGGTGAGCTTATGGTCTCCTGTTATCATAACCACTTTTATTCCGGCCTTTTGACATAGCTTAACAGCTTCTAGGGCTTCTTCCCGTGGAGGGTCAATCATCCCAACGAGCCCAAGGAAGGTTAAACCTTGTTCCGCCTCTTCGCTATATTCTTTGTTGGCTTCGGGAAGGACTTTGTAGGCTAATCCTAAAACGCGTAAAGCTTGACCAGCCATTTCATCGTTCTTTCGTAGTATTAAATCCCTATCCTTCTCGTTTAGCTTCAGTTTTCTGCCGCCGCGGTTAACGTGGCTGCAAAGCTGCAGAACAACCTCTGGAGAGCCCTTAGTAAATGCGATAACACGTCCATCGGGTGTTCTGTGAATTGTAGTCATACGCTTCCTTTCAGAACTGAAAGGAATCTCACCCATCCGTGGATACTTGTTTTCAACATCGGCCTTCCGTATTCCAGCTTTTGCAGCAACCACAATGAGCGCGCCCTCGGTTGGATCCCCGAGAATCGTGTGCCCGTCAAAGTCTGCGTTATTGCAGAGAACACCGGCTTCCAAGAGTAAACGCGTCTCCGCTTCTTCAGCGGGATTTATCCGTCTTCCATCCAAGTGGAATTCGCCAGCTACAGAATAGCCGGAGCCAGTGACTTCAAATGTTTGATTGTTGACAAAGATTTTACGCACTGTCATTTCGCCCTTGGTTAATGTGCCGGTTTTATCTGAGCATATCACTGTTGTTGAGCCTAAAGTTTCCACAGAGGCAAGTCTTCTGATGACTGCGTTGCGCCTTGCCATTTCTCTGGCGCCGAGGGCTAGAGTTACAGTTACTATGGCGGGTAGGCCTTCTGGAACCGCCGACACTGCCAACGCAACCGAGGTCATAAATATTTCAATACTGACCACCCTATTTCTTAAAAATTCAAGCAAAAGTATTGTGACTGCTGCGGCGGCAACGATTAAGCCTAATTTTTTCGAAAACTTGTCAAGTTTAGCCTTTAAGGGGATTTCTTCTTTTTCAACTGTTTGAACCATTTTTGCGATTTTGCCGAATTCCGTGTTCATGCCAGTGGCCACAACCACAGCTTTTCCCCTTCCATAAACCACATATGTCGCGGCGAAAACCATGTTTCTCCTCTCAGAAACCACCGTATCCTCAGGCAAAACCGCTGAGCTCTTGTTCACTGGGACGGATTCTCCGGTTAAAACAGCCTCATTTGTTCTAAGCTCCACAGCTTCAAGAACACGGGCGTCAGCGGGTACTCGATCACCTACTTCAAGGATCAAGATATCGCCGGGAACAACTTCTCTGGCTGGAATCGCCGCTTCCCTACCGTTTCGTAGCACCCGCGCCTTCGGCGCAGCCATTTTCTCCATAGCCTCAATAGCCTTCTCAGACCTATACTCCTGGATAAAACCCACAGCCGCATTCAGGATTACAATAGTACCTATCACCAGCGCATCCGCATAAGTCTCAAGGGCTGTGGATGGTTCTGCAGCAGCTTCTGCCTCAAACAAGCCCACCATAACTGAAATGGCGATGGCCACCAACAAAATCAGCATGAAAACATTCTTAAACTGAAGCAGGAAAATCTTAAAAGGAGACACACCCTTACGCCTTTCAAACTCGTTATAACCAAACTTTCGTAACCGCAGCGCAGCCTCATTCTCACTCAAGCCCCTCTGATCAGAACCTAAATAGTTTAGAACCTCCTCCACTTCCATAGCATGCCATGATCGAGCCAATTCTGCCACGCCACATATTTTACATCAAGCACAGTTTCTCAAGAAATGCAAAAACAAGTTTTAAAATTTTGCTCGCAATAATCCTTCTTGACGGTTTCCATTAGTAATGTTTTTGGTGTTATTGTTATCTTCTCTAATTATAGCTAGAATAGCCGCTGAGCATAGAGATATTGGTGCAGACGTTAGAGACCTGCAAAATCCAATGGAATGATTGAAGGAGAAAGTGCCTAAAGTGAAGTAATGGTGTTGTCTGGGATCTACTGCTTCTAATCTATGCTAAAACTAGCTTATGCAACTACATTGTGGATTCGCTTTCTCTTTACAGCTTCCTTGATTTCTAGGGCTATTCTTCTACCAGCATACATTTTCTCCCCATACTTTAGATAGGCGTAAGGTGATGTTCCGATTCCGACGTTTGTTCCTGCAACAATGCGCGCTGAAATTTCAAAAGTGTAGATTTCTAA
>CAZAPQ010000059.1:0-4003 GCA_964487415.1 uncultured Candidatus Bathyarchaeia archaeon
GAGCACGCCCCCTACATGGTTTCAGTTAAGAAGGCCTCTTCAGAGGTAACGGCAACTGATATTGTTAAGGCTGGAAGGCTTGCAACAACGGTGCGTAAAAGGTTTATAATAGCCGTGCCGGACTCAGAGCGCAACAAAATAAGATATCTGATATTCAAATGGTTTAAGGCATAGCGAATCCCCGAAGACTCACCTTTGCAGTAATATTTGATTTTCGAAAAAGCCTTTGACATGTTGATGCGGATAGACTTTTGTCGCCAAAAGTGTGGAGCCCTCATCAATGATGACATCATCAGCTATAACTGAATTTATGGCTATCTTGGTGGGATTCTTGAGGTTTGATAGAACCGTGACGTGGCGACCTATAATACTGTCTTTTATTTCAGCTCCCTCCTCAATTATAGATCTATCCATAACAGCAGAATTCTCCACCACAGAATTTTTCCCAACCTTAGTATAATTGTCAATGCATGAGTTCACTATTCTTGCGCCATCATCTATTTTGCAGTGGCGACCAATTAAGACGGAGCCTTCAACTTCTATACTGCCCCGCTTAATCTTGCGGATAATTTCCTTTCTCCGTTTCATAGATTCAAAACTCTCTCCCTGAATCCAAACTCTTGATTGCCCATCTATTCTTCCACCAAAGTCCCTTAAGGAGGAGAATCGACCTTCAAGAAGGTCTCGCATGGCCTCTAGATACCTTTGCGGAGTTCCCACATCATACCAGCTCCCCTTCAAAACATATCCGTAAACTGGTCTTCCAGTTTCTATGATATATGGAATGAAGTCGTATCCAAAGTCAAGGCGTTTTCTTTCCCGCATTATTTTCTTGACGTCTTCCTCCAGAAATATTTTCCTTACTTCAGGCGAAAGAAGGTACAGGCCTGTATTTGCAAGGTTTGAGGGCGCTTTATCAAGTGTTGGCTTTTCAACAAACTTTAAAATTCTTCCATCACTGTTTATCTTGGCTATCCCATAGCCTTCTACATTCTCCACCTGCCATAAGGCAATTGTCACTAAACTTTCTTTTTCAACATGAAAATTCGTAAACTCCTGCAGGTTTATATCAAAAATGTTATCACCTTGCACAACGAAAACAGGGCCTCTTATATTATAGTAATCCATGTTTATTCTCACGGAATCTGCGCTTCCTAAATCATCCACGTTTGGCTGATATTTTATGTGTACTCGTGGGCTTATTCCGTAGCGTGCTGAAAAACCGTAGCCGGACTCAAAATAGTCGTAAAGGTCCCGATAGTTTCTATAGCCTTTAACACCGAAAATGAAACTTTTAACTCCTTGACGGGCTAGGGAAAGGAGGGAAAACTCTATCAAAGGTCTGTTTAGCAGGCGTAAACAGGCTTTGCTTGTTTCGGCAGTTAACGGGAGAAGACGCTGGGCTCTACCTCCAACTGGAACTATGACCGTCAGGTTTTCGGGGTCATAATCACTGCGCAAAAGTTTCACCTAAATTTGCTCTTAGCTAAAGAACATGTATAAACTTTCGCATAACGTGATTTTTATAATTCCAATTAAAGTCTATATTTAGCAAAGAGCTTGGGCGTCTACAATGGGCAGAGCTGTTGGTTTTATACGTATGATGCGGCCTATAAATTGTTTGATGATGGGTTTTGCGGTTCTAGTTGGAGCCGCCATTGCCGATTCAAAGGCTTTAACTTTTTATTGGCAGAACATGTCTTATGGGTTTTTAACGGGATTCCTACTAACAGCGGCTTCTATGGTTGTAAATGACTATTATGACAGAGAGATAGACGCCATAAACGAGCCAAACCGGCCGATTCCAAGCGGTTTAATAAAACCTAAAGAAGCCTTAACCTACGCGTTTTTATTATCAGCATTGGGCTTGATCACCGCGTTCCTCACAAATACAGGCTCAATAGCATGCTTCTTATCAGCCCTATTCTTCTGGCTAGTATCCGTAACCTATGTGACATTCGGAAAGAAGACGGGACTTCTTGGAAATTTTCTGGTAAGCCTATGTGTTTCAGCTCCATTTATTTATGGAAACTTGGCGGTGGCGAACGATGTTCAGTTAAAGACGTGGATTTTTGTTGCCATGGTCTTTCTTTCAAATACTGGCAGAGAAATAACCAAGGGCATAGTTGACGTGAAGGGAGATGAAATGCGAGGCGTCAAAACGATGGCGGTACGCTATGGAGTTCACAAGGCGACCATGGCAGCTACGATCTGTTACCTGCTTGCTGTGGCTTTAACTCCGCTTCCATGGTTTTTTGGGCTGGTTAACATATGGTTTATTCCACTTGTGATCCTAACAAATATTGGGCTTATATTTTCCTCAATAACTCTTCTAAGAGACCATTCGAGGGAAAATGCCCGAAGGGTGAAAAAACAGGTTCTGGCCTGGTTTTTTGTAGGGCTAATAGCCTTTGCTGTGGGAAGTTTCAACTAGCAGTTTTCTGCAAAGGGATATATTCCCATTTGTTCCAAAAATTGGAATTATAAGCTTCATAGACATTACTATTGGGATGTGACCACCATTTGGACGTCGAGGATGAACAACAGTTTGAGTATGTCCTTCGTGGAAAGGCTTGGAAGGTTTATTGGCTTCTGCTCAAGAATGGACGCCCCATGAGCGTCCGTGAAGTTCAAAAAACTCTAAATTTCAGCAGCCCAAGCGTGGCTCAGCATCACCTTGACCAACTTTGCGAGCTTGGTTTAGTCCAGAAGCAGGAAATAGGTGGGCAATATGCTCTTGTAAATGACATTAAAATCGGTGTTTTGCGCCATTTCGTAAAGCTCGGCAGGCTTCTTTTCCCAAGATATTTCTTTTACGCTGTTTTTTCCACAGTTTCATACTTGATTTATCTTCTGTTGTTTGTGCATGGAATAACGCAAGAAAACTTGTTTATGATAACCTTTGGAGCCATCATCGTAGCGATATTTTGGTACGAGGCTATAAGAGTGTGGCTAATGAAACCGTTCTAGGGTTCGCGAACCCTTACTAAAAATTAGTACAACGCTGTACTAAAGATTAGTATAAAATAATTTGGGATGCACCTTTAATAACAAGGTGGGCTTGATGCAAAGGGAAATTAAAAGACGCACTCTCGCATATGGATTAGCTGCAGTTCTCTTAGCCATAACCCTTGGGACGCTGTTCTACAGTATTAAAATTCAAATGCCAGAGAAAACAGGATCTGAGGAGGCTCCCCAATCGCCTGCCCAAGAAGCATATCCCCCAGAAAACATTCTGAAAACTTTTACATCATATGAGGAGCTTCGAAGTTTCCTTATTAAAAACTCCAAAGCTCAAGGGTTATTACCGTTTTTCAGCCCCCTCGACGTCAAGGTATTTAGAGGCGAAATTGCCGCTGTGCCAGAAGCAGCATTAGGTTTTAATAAGGTTGGCGCGGAGTATTCAACCACTAATGTTCAGGTTGCAGGTGTAGATGAAGCTGACATTGTGAAGACTGATGGCGAAAACATTTACATGATTGCAAACAACAGCATCTTCATAGTTAAAGCTTACCCGCCTGAAGAGGCTAAGGTGCTCTCGAAAATATGGTTTAATGAGACGTATCCCGCTGAAATATTCATAAGTTCTGACGGGGAAAAATTGGCTGTCTTCGGAAGTAAATACGCGTTAACCCTTCCGCTTTACAGGTTTTTCCATGTGGATGTGAAGACATTCATTTATGTGTATGACATTTCAGACAAGACAAATCCCATACTAACGAGAAATTTCACGATGAGTGGAGGCTATTTCGGCTCAAGAATGATCGGGGAATATGTTTACATGGTAGTGAGCCAACCAGCCTACGTCATCTATGACACCATTATCCTTCCGAAAGTGTACTCTGAGGATAAAATCAAGGAGATCTCTGCATCTAAAATCTATTACTCAAATGTTTCTGAGGATTATTATGCTTTCACAAATATTGCCGCCATAAACCTGAAAAGGGATGCAGAGGAGCCCAATTTGCTAACGATATTGACTGGGGCTACAAGCAACATTTAC
>CAZAPQ010000060.1:0-4245 GCA_964487415.1 uncultured Candidatus Bathyarchaeia archaeon
CCTGAAACCTCCTTAACCTCCGAATTAGTGAATAGGCGAATTTTCGGATGATGTAGCACCTCAGCCATTTTCGGAGACAATATGCACATAGAGCAGTCCATTGTTGGAAATGTTCTGTCAAACTGGGCCATATGCCCTCCAATAATTGGCTTCCTCTCCACCAAGTAAACATTAAAACCCTCATTTGCAAGATCTAAGGCTGCCTGAATGCCCGAAATACCCCCGCCAATAACCAAGCAGTTTTTCTTAATTGGAACTTTTATGGTCTTCAAGGGTTTAAGATGACTGGCACGAGCTACAGCCATTCTTACCAAGTCTATAGCCTTTTTTGTCGCTTCTTCTGGCTGGTTTTCATGAACCCATGAACAATGCTCCCTTATGTTTGCCATAGCCAGTAAATATCTATTAAGGCCCGCGCTTTTTATGCATTCAAGGAATGTGGATTCATGCAGGTTAGGTGAACATGCAGCAATAACAACTCTGTTAACCCTATGCTCAATGATGTCTCCTTTAATTAGCGATTGACCTGCCTCAGAACACAGGTAAACGTGATCCCTAACTATGGCAACATTTGGGAGCTTATATGCATGTTCAACAACCTCTTTAACATTAACTGTACCGGCAATATTAACGCCGCAATGGCAAACATAAATGCCGATCCGAACGTTTTCATTTCTAGAACCTCCAGCATTTTTCTCTCTACTCATTTATTGCCCTTCCAAATCTCAATGTAACCTAATCCAGATGAGAGTTATTGCTTGTGAATTCTGATAGTATTAGGACGAGAGGCTAATTAAAAGTTAACATGTTTGTTAAATATCTGATTTATGCGAGTTTTATCGAGACGCTTTTAGGAGTCTGTGAGTTTCAACTGAAGAAATTATAAGTAAAATGCAAATTAGCGTTCTACCAAGAGTTAATCTCGTAAGTTTTTTAAATTTCCGACAAATATGTACTCTTTACAGTTGGTATTGTCTTGTATGATCATCATGCGACTTATGCTGCAAAGAATCGAAATTGTGGGGATATAAGATGTACCTGATGGAGAAGTATGGTCCCCCAAAGGATTTATGGCCTAAAATAGTGTTCAACTTCTCCGAAGCCGAAGCTTGGCGGTCTAGGATTAATGTTGCAGAGATGCTTGTTGATAGAAATGTAAATGAAGGTAAAGGCGAAAAAGTGGCTGTTCTCCATGAAAATCAGCGAATCACCTACCGAGAACTTCAAAGAATGATAAACATACTCGGCAACGCCCTCAAAAGTCTCGGAATTGAAATTGGAGACCGTGTAATGATAAAGCTGCCGAACATACCTGAGTTTATTATCAGCCATCTTGCCGTGCAAAAAATAGGCGCAGTGAGTGTTCCAGTTCACCACCTGCTAAAAGCGAAAGAGATCGCCTATATTGCAAATGACTGTGAGGCAAAGGCTCTCATTACAACGTGGCAACTGGCTTGCGAGGTAGAAAAGGCGAGGCATGAACTTAGAAGCCTCAAACATTTAATACTAGTTGGAGATGAGCCAGAAAAATCCGCTATTCCTTATGAATCCTTTCAGGATCTAATGAAAAGGTTCAGCAGCGCCGCAGTACTGGATCCTGTTCATGTAGACCCTGATGAAGTTGCCCTTTTACAGTACACTTCTGGAACAACAGGTCCTCCAAAGGGCTGTATACACACGCATCGGGATTATCTAGCTGTTGGAGAGTGTTTTGCGAAGAAGGTGATGCTGTCGAATGAAAATGATGTCTGGGGCGGGCCTGCCAGCATGGCCTTTTCACTGGGTCATAATGCGTTCATTTCAGATCCTTTCTACTGTGGGGCAGCTGCATCTTTATTTGGCGACAGGAGATTCGATCCTACGTACATGTTCGAACTCATTGAAAGACATAGGATAACAATCTTATGCGCTGTTCCCACGGCTTATAGGGCTATGGTTGCACTTAAAGGGGAGCGTGGCAGGTACGATTTTAGTTCGCTTAGGGTATGCGTAACAGGAGGTGAACACTGTCCTCAGTCGCTTTATTGGGAGATAAAGAACTTCTTTGGCTGCGAAGTTTTAAATCATATAGGTTGCACCGAATTGCATCATGCCTTTGTCGCTTCAAGATTTGGTCAGGTAAAACCCGGTTCTCTTGGTTTTCCAGTGCCGGGCTATGATGTGAGGATTTTCGATGATGATGGAAATGAGCTTCCTCCTAACCAGATAGGCCATTTAGTTGTAATAGGCCCTACAGGAACTAGATATTGGAATAGAATTAAAGAGCAAGCGGAATCTGTGAAAAATGGTTGGAATTACACTGGCAACCTGGCGTATAAGGATGATGATGGCTTTTTCTGGTTTGTCAGCAGAAGCGACGATATAATAAAGACTGCTGGCTACAGAGTTTCACCTCATGAGATTGAAGAAACCCTCGCGATGCATCCGGCAGTGGCTGAAGCAGGAGTTATAGGCGTTCCAGATCCTGATAGGGGCCAAATCATTAAGGCCTTTGTTGTTTTAAAGCCCGGATTCCAGCCGAGCGACGACTTAAAGGAAACCCTAAAAAACTTTTCTAAAGAGCAGATGGCTCCATACAAGGTTCCAAGGGAGATAGTGTTCGTAAAAGAGCTGCCGAAAACAGAAACTGGAAAAATAAAGAGGGCTGAATTAAGAAAGGGCACCTTTGTCTAGAAGTCCACCCTTCTTCCTTCATAAATATACTGAAGCAGCTTTTTGGCGTTTTCAAGACTTAGGGCTCTTGGATTGCTTGGAAGCACAACGGACTTAGTAACTCTTTCCGCCAGTTCATCAAGCCTTTTTTCAAAATCTTCCCGTTTTATTCCGGCCTCGCTAAGCGAGGCAGGTTCCCCCAACTCGCTTCTCAGATCTTTAATCATGTTAACAAGTCTCTCCACAGCTTCCTCATTTGTTTTGGCTTCAATACCCACAGCCTTCGCGATTTCAGCATATCTCTCTGAAACAACTTTAGCATTATATTCTATCACATATGGGATGAATACTGCCATGAGCCTACCGTGCGGAACATGAAATATGCCGCCGAGCACATGCCCCAAAGCATGACCCAAAGCCACATCAGACTGTGTGAAGGCCATCCCAGCCATCGTCGCCGCATTATGCATTTTTTCTCTGGCTTCCCTGTCCTCTGGGCTCCTGTAAGCCCTTGGAAGATATTTGAAAATCAGCCGAACAGCCATTAGGGCCAATGCATCAGAGAAATCATTTCTCTCGTTTGCTATATATGCCTCTAAAGCATGGGACAGGGCATCAAAACCCGTATCCGCGACAAGTCTTTGAGGCATAGCCATGGGCAAATCTGGATCCAATATAGAAATGTCAGGAACCAGTTCAGCGTTTGCCAGCTCCATCTTCCGCTCCTCTCTTAAGTCGGTTATGACTGTTGCGAAGCTGGCATCCGATCCTGATCCGCTTGTTGTCGGTATACATATAAGCCTTGCCTTTTTCCTAAGCCCAAGCCTTATAAAAGGGTTTATAGCCGCCAAGTCCATTTCCGGCCTTTCATAAAGGAACCATATAGCTTTTGCCGCGTCTATGTTGCTGCCTCCTCCAAGCCCAATAATCCAGTCTGGCTCATAATCTCTTGCCAATTGTGCCCCTTTCCCGATGGTTTCTCTGGAGGGTTCAGGCTCAACTTCGAAAGTTTTCGATTCGATTCCAGCCTCCTTCAAGTAGCCTACAACCCTATCTACAAAGCCCATTTTCTTAACAGTTGCACCGCAGACCACGAGGGCCCTTTTCCCGCCAACGCGTTTCAGATACTCCAGTCCGCCTTTTCCAACGACCACTGTTCTGGGAAAAGTAAGTTCACGCATTATAACCCCTCTAAGTTCAGTTTGGCTTCACTTTGAATATAAAACTTGTGGGGTTCTATATTAAGGGGCAACCTTCTATTTAACCGTAAGTTTTATACATTGTTTGGTTGAAATAAAATTCGGGGTTTATATGAAGAAGAAATTAGCAGCTATTTTTGTTGTTTTCTTGCTTTGGCTTTCGCCTTTAATTGTTAAACCCGTTAGCTCACAGACGTCGTCCAGATTTGTTCCGGCCATAGTTTCCACTGAATGGTTGGCGACTAACATTAACCTTCCTAATCTTGTTGTTTTGGATGTTCGCTCCGGGGATGCTTATAACGCCGGCCACATTCCAGGCGCCATAAATGTTCCCGAAGGTCAATGGTATGCTAATCCACCTTTCGGAAACGCCACCCCATGGATGGAAATGCCC
>CAZAPQ010000061.1:0-2928 GCA_964487415.1 uncultured Candidatus Bathyarchaeia archaeon
CATATTGTTGGCTAGGCTTAGGGGCACACGATATTCAGAGGCCCACTCCTCAATTTGGAATGGAACCTCACGCTCCACACCATTTATGGTTTCAAATACATGAATGCCTTTAATTGGAATTGGTGGAATCGGCTTAGCCTGTGTTTTTATACGAAGATTCTCTCCAAGCCAGCGCAGGGTGCCGTTCTGTAATAGTTCAATTATTATTGTTTCGCCTCGCATTGTCTCATATAGGTCTATGGTTGGCAGTATGCGCAGAAGTAGGGCATCTATTCTCCAGTAGTCTTGAATGCTGTCTGAAACTTCGTTGAAGCCTTTAAATCTGATGGTGAAAGTTGAGGAGTTCAAGTATTGGATTACTGAAACATTATTCCATCCGTTAATGAGGTTTAGGATAACCGGGACCCATGTTTCATTGTGCCAAACATCAACCATAAGCGGCTCCGTGGCAACGCTAACGTCAGCGTAAATGCATAGCTCAGCCGTTGTTACATTTTGGCTGTAAATTGTCCATTGTGCTTCTAGGTCAAGTTCATAGTTGTTTCCGCCAAAAGCAACATAGATTATTTGCTTAGCTTGAGATTCAACATTGCTCCATTGCAGCTTAAACCCATTAGAGAGGAAGGAGACAAAATCTGCAGAGCCTCGCAGGGTAAAGCTGTTTGATCCTGTTCTATCTCTCCATTGAATAACTCTATCAGTTGCAGTTTCCATTGCATTGTCTGAAGTGCCTTGGTTATCAGGATCTTCAAACCAAATGAAACCTTTTTCTGTTGGGGATGTGGCGGCGCCAAAGGCCATTTCAGCACTTGAGCCTATACTGTTTGATGCCGCTTGTCCCTGCGTCGCCAGCATTACAAGTGCTGGTTGAAAGCCAACTGTGGTGATTTGCTGGATTCCCGTTGATGTTGGCGAGTTAAAGCTTCCAACATCGTAGTTTCCACCTTTAAGCGCAAGGTAGAAAATGGGAGTTGGACTTGAGGGGGAGTCGATTATATTAAGTTTAAAGCCATTTGGTAGATAGTCCATCAAGTCAGCTATAGCGTCCTGCTGTCCACTTGTGGGGTTTAACAGCAAGATGCATGAATCAGTTCTCTGTTGCCGATATGTATCTGTTCCAGATTGGCCATCCTTTGCGCAGGCGACAATTGCCCCCCCTCTTTGTTGGGGAAACTGCAAATCCTATACCGATCTCCGCATTAGCAGTTTCCTTTTCGGGTTGCTCGGTGAAAGTCCAGAGGAACATTAAAAAGTCTGGTTTAAAACCGACGTTCGTGACGTCTAGGGAAGGCGAGGTTGGTAAAGTGAACGTGCCTGCCTTTGCATTAACTAATTCTGGACCGCCTAACGCAATGTAGTGTATAATATACTTGTTGTCGGAGATTGTGTTCCATTCTATAACAAAGCCGTCGGCAGTGAATCTCGTAACTTTTCCCTGGGCTGCCAATGTTGGATTTCCATTGCTTAATATTATTATGGAATATGTTTCTGATCGCCTTCTTCCTGTATTTGAATTGCCAACATTGTCATCTGACGCGAAGGCGACGCCTAGGTTTTGACATGAGCCATCATATTCTGTTGCAAAGCCATAACCCATTCTTATCGAGTTATAGAGCCCCGTGGATGCTTGACTTATCCACCAGAAAATGACAGCCTTTGGTCTGAAACCTACGCCTGTAATCTCTTGGGTTGTGACTTCGGTTTGTTTGTTGAATGTTCCCTTTTTCGCCAGAAAGCCGGCTTCTGTTAGCGTGTCAAATACGTTGTCCTTTGATTTTAGGGCGTTGAAGTTGCTGTGGGTTCCCTTATCTGGATAGCCATCAACATCAGAGCTGATGTCCACGTAATTTTCGGCGGATGTTCTTAGAGATTCCCATGAAAGATTAATTGTATAGCGGCTGTAGGAGGATGCTATGACACATAGGCCCCTTTCATCCTGAACTTCAACAACAAATGCCTCAGGATCTATCCCGCTTGGAATCTCCACCACATATGTGCCGTTTGCGAACGCTGTTATGCTGTTTGGAAAGTTGGGAACCCATGTAGTGTTAGCCTGCCAGTAGCGATAAAATTTGAAGTTTTCTCTTCCAAGGGTTATGAGGGGTTCATCACGCTCATCGACTGTGACAAGTAGCCGCGTGGTGTTTGAATCTCGCCCGACCATAACATTAAGTACTTCAACGCCTAGCTTGCATGAGGTTTCATATGCCACGTTGAATATTCCAAGGCTTGGAAGGTCATAGCTTACTCTGGCCTTCCCGAGGCTATAGGTTCTGCTGGTGAACCATTTAATTTCTAAAGTAAGGTTCTCCAGCCTCAGCGAAAGACCCCAGTCTGGATGCATTCGCGCAACATAGTCAAGGCCGCTGACGAGAAACTTTTCAGCCTCGCTATAGGCAAATTCCCTGTTTGCGGTAACCTTTAAAACTGAACTGTATTGGCCTACAGTGTATCCGAGAATCTGCCTGAGAGCGAAGTTTATCTCATCCACAGCGCTTAAAACTTGAGGTTGCCCCTCAATTGAAAAATTACGAATAACAGAGTACGTGATAACTGTTGTCCCCACGAGCACCACAGCTAAAAGCATGGCAGCAATAAGCGAATATTGCCCACGCCTATTCATCCTTATACTCCACCAAGCTGCCCAAGCTGCAACACCACAAGTCTTGTTTCTTGAGTTTCGTTATAGCTAGCATGAAAATCAAGTCTAGGCTTGTAATATGAAAGGATCCCAACGGCGGAAAGCCGGATATCAGGAGTTCTGGTTAGACCTAGCGCTAAGAGGAAACCCTCAATTTTATTGCCAACCACATGCTTGTAAAGGGCTCCTGAACAGTAAATTTTACCATTATGTGTGACATTATCAAATATTTGCACTTCAATTTTTAGATGATAAGTCTCCAGTTTACTTGCTAATAGGGCCCTAGA
>CAZAPQ010000062.1:0-4483 GCA_964487415.1 uncultured Candidatus Bathyarchaeia archaeon
AGAGTTAGAGATTACGATGAATTCATTGGAGAGCTAAAAGAAGCTGGAGAAATATAGACTTAAAGTTACCAAACGTTTTGAAAGAGACTTCCGAAAACTCGAATCGAAAATAAAAATTAGACTGGATTCTGTCATAAGAAAACTTGCAGAAAACCCAAAAATGGGCAAACCCCTAAAAGGGGGAACTGTCGGGCAAATGGAGCCTCAGAGTCGGCGACTACAGAGTCATCTACGCGATAGATGAAAAGGAAAAAGTAGTCCTACTTTATAGTGTTGGACACAGAAAAAAGATATATCGATAAGTCCTATATTTTATCGCCCCCTTTCTAACATTCAATACATTTTCACCTTATTCCGGCAAAGGGCTCATACCCCATTTAAACGGTTCCTCATAGTCTCAAAACGTAGGAGGGGATATGTCTAAGATAAACTCCAAGACATTCATAAAAATTCCTTTTCAGGAAGATGGTAAGTTTATGGCATGTTTAATTGTTGTTGTGGAAATTCTGCAACAACACTAAAGCAAAAACCTTGGCTTATTCTATAGGCTTCACCACAGCCGACTTACCTCTTTTGAAACAAGGAACATATTAACATTCAATTTCTTTAGCGGATATTTCGCCTTAACATAATGCTGTAATATTTCAACTGAAGAATGGTCAAAATAACCGCAACGCTGAAGCCACATGCACTGAAACGATAACAGTAAGTAAGCCCGCAATTGTTTCGGCTGCCATTTTCATTATCCTTTGAAAGGCTTTCTAGCGCGTAAATCTTCGCATACTGCAAGTTTCGTCATTCCGATTATGCGTTTGTTAGGATCGTTAAGCCATTGTCCGTAGCCCTCGTTTGGCAAGGGACGCCAATAAAAGGTCTAATCATCGTTTAAACCTTAGCCGGGTGGCCGATCCTCAATGAGGTCTTTCCTAGCGATTTTTAATTGGTATAGGCCATATTATTGGCATCCACCAGAAGAATGGCCAAATAATCCACCTTTCTTCGGTGGTTTCTGGCTGGATTGTGAATGTTGTTCCGCACTTCTTACACCTTAAGGTTCTTCTTCCAATAAGTTCAAGTTCCTTTGATCCGCATTTTGGACAGGAATAATCTTCAATTTTTATGGCTGGAATATGCGGATAGGCTGGTGCCCTAAACCATTTAATGAGGGATAAAGCCATAATTGCAAACATGAAAATGAATATTAGTAGAGCAACCATAAGTATGGCTGCTACCAGTATGGATTCAAGGGCCACGCTTACTACACGACTCCCATTATAGGTTCTTTTCTACGCCTTCTCCTCCTCGAAAGCCAAACCTGAATAAAGTATTCTATTTCGCGTTTGTTGTATGGGTCTTGCCAGGCAACCTCTAAGGCCTGGCACTCGTTTAATGCGCCTACCAGCCCAAAATAGGCTAATAGCTCATGGTATAGTTGTTCACGTTCAATCTCGCTTAGCATAACCTGCATCGCGTTTAGGATTTCATTTAAAACTGCCTTGCTCATTTTATCCAATTCTATTGTTCTCTTTCTTGTTTATATGAGGTTTATGTTCTAGAAGCGGTCTTCCCAAAAATTCTTTTTTGAAGGTAATTTTGATCTCGCCACTAAACCCCTAACCCTTAATTAGCTCAATGACTCATTTCATCCATCATCAACAAAACCAGCCAAAAATTTAGGATGGCTATGTTATTGCCAATATTTCAGTGTTGCATAATTTAAGAATTCTATGATTTTTCGCGGGTTAAAAACCGTAAGTGCAGCCATGCTTAGATGTTTTCCAATTTTTGGTATTAAACCTACGGCGTCTTTTCCAAACTTACATACCACCGCATATTCAAGCAGGCCAAGGGCCTCTATGCCCACTATGTCGTTTTGGCAGCCAGCATTCTTCAATGCCCTTTGTATTTGGCTCTCAGACGCGCCCAGCACAATCACCCTATCCAGAAGAGACTTCGTCCAAAACCTAAACATCCTAAGCTGTCTCTCTGCAAGCATCGCACCGGCCTGGGATTCGCTTAAACTTATTATTTTAATTGTTAACGGCATGTTTTCACATAGTCCATAAAGCTCCCTAATCTTCTCCATAGCCACTTTTCTCCCATCGACGAGCTGGGCCTGCAGCTGCTGTATGAGTATCGCTGTTTCCAAATCCTCGGGGGAAATCACTCCAGGATTTAGAATTAACCCGTCTCTATCCAGCTTAGTCACATAGGCTTTTATGGTTAGAAACCTGTCCAGCTTATCAGCACATAGGCCTATATCCCTTTCCAGCAAACCCAAAGCAGCCCTTTCATCCTCTCCGGAAAAACTTATTCGAAGCCAACCGCGCTTCGTGGTTTCCAGCTCATGTATTTCAACATTTAACCCTTTGAGGAGGTTTATTAACATGTTTTTAACAATTTCAAGTTGTTCGCTGTAATAGACCTTTGAAAGAAGCGTAGCCGTCAGCATTGAGGATCTCCAATAAGATTTACCATCTCCTCATGAAGTCTTCTAACCCTCTCCACGGCTGGCGGCGGCAACTCTCTTGAAAACTTTTCTATAGTCTCCTCTATAGTAACCCTTTTTGATCCCTCAATAAGCTTGTCAGCATATGCCACAATCTTCTCCTCTATGGTTTGGGGGATGTAGACGTCCTTCGGCCAGCCAAGCCTTTCAGCCTCATCAGCGGATATCCCCCCACCCACATGTCTCTTTATTATGGAAATTATGGGTTCAGGCAGCCCCAATTTT
This sequence comes from uncultured Candidatus Bathyarchaeia archaeon, assembly GCA_964487415.1. Taxonomy (GTDB): domain Archaea; phylum Thermoproteota; class Bathyarchaeia; order Bathyarchaeales; family Bathycorpusculaceae; genus DRVV01. The sequence goes on from CAZAPQ010000062.1 coordinate 2,735, forward strand.
CTGGCTATTTCTGCCCCTATTATAGCATGGTGGACCCCATGGGTTTTGGAGCGTCCAACATCATGGAGAAGGGCGCCTACCTCAACAAGCCTAACATCCACATTTAAGCCCCTTCTCCTGCAGGCTTCAGCAATTTCAACAGCAAGCTTGCTCACAGCTTCGCAATGTTTTATTACATTTTCCTCGCATCCAGCTATGCGTAAAAGATGCAGCGCCTCCTCCTTGGTAGGAAACCTCTCACTCACCTAGCTCCTTCCTCAACTGCTCTATTTTCCTAGTCAAGACTCTGATGATTTTTTCATTATTGTAATGCGTTAATGGCTTACCACAAGTTGGGCATTGAAAAACAAGCTCAACTGCTTCTTCGAATGGCACCCTCTGGCATGTAGGGGTATTACAGTAATAGAAGTCATGGTTCTTCTCATAATCAAGGCGAATACTCAATTTTTCAAGAACCCTTCTCTTTTGGCTGAGAATGAAACCCTCAAGCTGGTCGGGCTGAAGTTTCCAATGGAATATGAACCATCCGGTTTTTGGATCCCTGGTCCTTCGTAAACTAACCAGCGAGTGATCATAAAGCTTATACAAAATCTTGCGTACATTATTCAGCCTTATCCCAGTTTTGTTGGCTATCTCGTCATCGGTTATCTCATCACAATTCTTTAGAATCTCAATTAGTTTAACAGCTTCTTCCTCGCCAATAGACTCGGCGATTTTCATCAGTATGTCATTATCTGATAACATGCTGCCCCTTTTCTCGCAATGTTTTTTGCTAAAATAATTAATATTAGTTTGACTTAAAATTCTTTTTTTATAAGATACGTGAACTTTATGTTTTTCTGACGACTTTCTTGCCCCTTGCCTGTGGTATAATCATAAGCTTAGCATCCTCAAAATTTTTAGCCAACCCTTTTCCATCAAAAAACCTGTCGAGGAAAACAGCTAAGCTTGCACATTCGGAGTGGGGCTGATTTCCTATGGCCACGTTAAAGTCTGAAACGCTTTCCGAAAAAAATTTTCCAGGGACTTTTTGGCTTCCAACAATAACCAGCACATCCTTACCTGAAGCTTTTATCCTATGCAGCACATCGCTTGTCTGGATGTTTTCCCCATAAGCTGTGAGATGAACCACAATTCCACCCTTCGCCCTCCAATCCTTAACAACCCTCTGCCATGGGACGCCCATATCAAACGTGAACGGCCCTCCCCAAGTTTTAACAACCTTCTCTACGCTGGCTTTTACCTTCTCATCGCTTACATCTGATAGTATGAAGCCTGAGGCCCCAAGCGCCCGGGCGGTTAAAGCCACATGGGTTGTTAGGCGTATATCCCTTGCCGGTCTATGCCCCCATCTTAGTACCACAACCCTTGGGACAGGGTCATAATTTTTGTCTAAAGTCTTCAATTTTACCACCTAAATCTTCAATGCGGCTTTTCAGCTTCTCAGCAAACCAGGGTACAGCCTCAAAAGTTATGTGGGCAGCATCTCCATTATAGTCCATACGTTGGATGTCCACACGGTCATGCAGCCAAGAAATAAAGGACATAGCCTCATTTGTCAACGGAATCGAGCATGAGACTTGAATGTAGTCCTTAAGCATGTTCTTTATCTCCTCCTTCAGTTTTTCAATGTTAATTCTATAAAGCGCTGAAATATACACGGGTCTAGGAGCTTTATCCTTAATTTTCTCCATTTTTTCCTCCAGCTCCTTTTCGGATATAAGGTCTATTTTGTTCAAAGCTGTAATT
>CAZAPQ010000063.1:0-13225 GCA_964487415.1 uncultured Candidatus Bathyarchaeia archaeon
GCCTTTCAAACGTAACTGAGCTTATGGACGCTGACAGCGTGGGGGTAAATGCGCTTTTGGCTAAGGTCGCATCTGAAATCGGCGTAAGCCTCCTACTAGTTACAGAGAAGAGCAACAAATCCAAGGGAAGCGTAAAAGAGGTGGCTCTGGCTTCGAAGATGATGTTTTTGGCTAAGGTCCGAGGCTCATCTCCGAAGGATCTGGGCTTAGACCTCCTCATATTAAAGGAGAAAAGAATGCGTGAAGAGCCATACCCCAAGAAATGGGAGTTAACAGCAGAAATCAGGAGACCCCTTGAGGACATTAAAAGAAATTTAGTTGCTGATAGGGGATTCTTCAGAATTTTTGTAGATCGGGAGGAAGGCATGATTGCAGCGGCATTCTTCCCAGATGCACATGCGGAAAAACCAAAAATAATCTTTAAGGGTCGAACTGCAGAGGAGGTCTACAACGAAATAATAGGGCAAAAGCTGTTGGGGATAGCTGAGCATATCGCGTACATTGCAAAGGAGCTGACAAAAGCTGAAATTGCGCTGAAGATTGGAAGATCCTATGTTCAGGACGAGCCTGTCTTCTAGCCTGCCTCTAAAATTTTTCCACGGCGCAAAGCCCTTAAAATGGGAGCCCCTATTACGGTGGCAAGCATCGTCAATATTAAGCGCTCAACAGGGTACAGATAAAACACTGTTGCCCATATTCCTTTATATGCCTCAGCCGCTATCACCTTAAGCCACAGTCCCAAAACAACCTCGAAGAGCATAGACCCTGTGAGATGCTGCATCATGGTTCCAATAAAGGCGATTAGGGCTAGGCCCTTAGAATTTTGAGTGGCTAGGGGAGACTTAACCCATTGAACTGCTTTTTCCCTAATAGGCGTTAGAAGCATTAAGAAGGCTATTATGTGCATCCAATTGAATGGGAAAACAATTTTTGCATCGCCTATCGGAAATTCAACAAGTAGAAGCGACAGGGGATTCAGCAGGAAGGCCAAAAGGAGAACTGCATAAACTGAAACCACTATTTTCCATTTTCGCTTGAGGAGTAAACCAGTTGAAAGTGCATTTATTGTCGCTGGGAGAAAGTCCAGAAACATGAATGAGACAGGTCTGCCTAATCCGATGGCTAGGAATGTTCCCAAAACAATGCTGAAGCCGCCAACATATGGTCCGAGAATAACGCCATATAAGGGGGCAATTGCATCAGACAACGAGAAGCTGGCTCCCGGCAGCCCAACCATCGGAAAGGTGGGTACAAGCCTTAACACCGCGTATACCGCAGCAAATATGGCTGCGAAGGCAAGGGTGCGGGCGCTTAACCTATTCAATGTATTTTCTTGCATGGCAATGTAATTTTTTACATTAAAAATAAATATTTTTCTATTCCAGAAGTGGAACATATTCAAAGTAGCGACGACGCCTTAAAACTTCCTAAATCCTCTTATTTAAACTTCGCCTTTTCCAGTACGCTTAGATTCTCTAACCATTAAATTTGGCTCATTTCTATAAAAATACGATTTTATAAGGCTTTATTCCAAGTGCGGGGGTGGGATTTACGCATAATTTTACCAGTAAATTTTACTTTATGAGAGGGAATTGTTCAGGCTTGGGCTTTAACTTTGCTTGTTATTTGCTCTATTCTTTTTAGGCTTTCAACTATGTTGTGGGCTTCTTTGAGCACTGTTTCTTGGTCTTTTATGCTTAGGCCCCTTAATATTTGGTCCACATCTTCATGTATTTGTTTGGCTATTTCGGCGCTGTTCATTTTAACCACTCTAAAATCATATTAGGCGTGCCCACTTTTATAGTTTTTAGGTTTTTCTTTTTGTTAATTTTGTTTATAATTTTCTCGTAGTGGGGGTTAAAGTCGTCCTTGTTCCATGAAGCAAGGTATTCAACGTTTAAAAGGGTTGCCCCGGCATAGTGCAGTAAGTCGCCAATCTTTAGAGGTGTTTCCTTCAAATACTCGTTAACTAGCAAAAGAAGGGGTTTCGAATGTGGGCTTATAAGCTTGATGTCGTAGACTTCTATCACCTCTAATATTTTAAGTGCATCAGTAACTCTCAAAGGTCTCTTAGCAACTCCTATGGCTAAATCCATTTCCACAGCTTGTTTGCATGATACCAACTCAAAACCGAAGCGCTTCACATCGTCTAAAAACTTCTTTGTTTGGTTATGAAATAAGTCAAACTGGTTAGCTAAGGCTATTAAAACGGAAAGCTCCAAGTAAACTCGAACCAAGCTGGCTGCATCCGTTCCTAGTTAATGCTTTTCTATTTTATGTTTCTAGCTTTTATACTTAAGCAGACAAAATTGTCAAGCGAACCTAAGTTTATGACAAAAATCCCTATTACCCACCACATAAAATCTTTTACTAGTAATTTTGTGCTGAAATTTCAGCCCACACAACACTGCCTTAAATTTGACTTATTTCATTAAAATATGCTTTTATAAGGCTTCGTTTTTGATGCGGGGGGTGGGATTTGAACCCACGAAGGCCTACGCCAGAGGATCTTAAGTCCTCCCCCTTATCCTAGGCTTCTGGCACCCCACTGGGCCTAATGCCCATTTAGACCTGGCTCGGGTACCCCCGCACTTCAATCACTCTTGATGGGCTTTGTGCAGTTTAAGTTTTCTGTTGGGGAACGTTTAAGTTTTAAATTGTGGGCTACCTTAAATAGGCTTTAGAGACGGGGCGGGTAGCCTAGCAAGGATAGGGCGCAGGCCTCCTAAGCCTGTGGTCGTGGGTTCAAATCCCACCCCGCCCGTTTACACTGAACCCCGGACACTCCTCTAAAAATTTCGTTGTAATGGTTACTTTCTTTTTCTGAAAATTTTGTTGCCATTGTAATCGCAGATATATTCAAAGCCTGCCTTTACGAGTTTGCATATTTCCTCTTCTGTGTGGGCTACTTTTGCGATGTGTTCGTCCTCTTTAAAGTTGACTAAATGCGTGTATATCAGCGTGTTCTGTATGTTATTGCGGCCTAACAGCTGCATTACGTGAAGGATGTCTTTAGTTTTAGCGTATTCCATTGTTGCTTTCCAATGCCCTAATGTGTGGAAGGTTATTTGCAGAAGCCTTGGGTTCTCCAGCTTTCTTGCCAATCTGATTCTTTATCTTACAAAAGCTTTTTCGCATTGCGTCAACGGATACTCCAAATACTTTGGTAGATGTTTTTGGTAGGGCTTGTAACATTGCCACTAATTTATTTGAGATTTTGAGCATCCTTGGGTTGCTGCCTTTTTCCGGTATGACTCTTATAGTGTTGTTTTCAAAGTCTATGTCTGTCCATTGCAGTCGACATGCCTCTCCACATCTCATGCCTGTTTCTTTAAGTAGCTGAAGAAAAGTCATCAGCCTTTTCGTGTGAGAGCATCCTGCTATAATTTGTTCAATTTCTGTCTCTGTGGGTATGAAGGGCAGTTTTTCAACCCTGCGGTATTTTGGTGGGTCCCATTTACCTCCGAAAGTTAACAGAAAACTGCTATAAGCCTGTAGTGTTTTGATTTTACCTTCTTTTTAATCCCAGCAGGCCAAGCAGAGCACTTACAATTGGTCCAATTATTGCTGTGATGATAATTGAGGATGCATAGTCCTTGGTGTAATCTGCTAATGTTTCAGCAAGGTTTTCTGTTGCGTTTTTGTAGTCTCCCTTGAAGGCTGGTTGTACATCTTGTATCAGTTCTATGTTTAGAGAGATGTAGCTCGCGGCTTCGATTAATGTAAATAACAAAATTCCAAGGGAAACTATTGATGCAATGAGGGCTTTCATTTTTTTAAATAATTGCGGGATATTGCTTGCTTAAAAATGTTTTGGTTATATTGTTTTAGGCTTCTTTGAGGATGCCTATATACCATGGGTCGATTATCAGCCACTTTCCGTTGGATTTTACTTCTGCCCATGCATGTTCTATGTTCTTGAGGTGGGTCGCCTTGTTTCATATCCAGCCTTTGCAAGCAATTCTTCTATCAAGATGGCAGCTTGTCCGCATGTTCCCCAGCCTTGGTAGACTATGATGTCTGCTCGAGTGAATCCCAGTTGCTGAGTTACATATTTGCCCAATGAAATAGGGCTGTAGATGCTCTCGTAGATTTTGAAACAAGCTTCGGGCTTTTTGTATGCGTTTTTAACGTTGTTGTTAAGAAAGGAGCATACTTCGGAAACGTATTGATGAAATTCCATGTTTTGGTGTTGTGTTATGAATGTATCTATTTTTTGGTGGGTCTCTAAGGCTTGCTGTGTAAAAAGTAGAAATAGCAAGAATATGATTATTAGGGTAATTATAAGGTTTGTGAAAATTGTCCATTTCATCGTATTTTTCTTTATCTTTCTTATGCTTTTGAATGAAAAGATTGTTGTGCATATGGACATGAGCGTAAACACGAGACTTGTTAGAGCGGAAGCTAACCATGGTCCAGAATACCTGCCTATTTCGAGGTAAATAAACGCCCAAGGTATTATTGTGAAAAGTGCGACTATTAAGTAAAGTAAAAGATTAACTAAAACTAAATATGCTTGATTTATAAAATCGGTGACTTTTATTATTTTAAAAAGGGGCATTGGTCTCACATCTTTTTGTTGGGGGGTATGCTGCTTTTCATGATTGATTAGATTTAAATAAGATTTAAAGACGGAAGCCTTTATTATTTTCTGTTGGTGATTGTTTGGTTCAGAGGCCTTTGTTTCCGGTTAGGGTTACTCGTGAGGAGTTGGCTGGTCTTGTTGATAGGGCTGCTGATTTGATTAGGACGGCTGTTGATTACAAGTTTATTTTGGTTTTGTTGTTTTTGAAGCGTGTTAATGATTTGCGTAAGTATGAGAGGCGTAGGGCTGTTGAGCGTTTGGTGTGGGAGGCTGGTTTAAGCGAGCAGGAAGCCGAAGAGGTGGCGGATAGGGCTTCTGAGTTTTACACTTTTAATATTCCGAGGGAGTTTTTGTGGGATGAGATTACTAAGAGTGTTAGGGATTTGCCTGAGCGTTTGGCAACTGCTATCAGCGAGATTGCCAAGTTGAATCGGGAGCTTGATGGTGTTATTAATCGTGTTGATTTTTTGGAGTTTGCTCGTAATCAGGAGAATCGTGAGCTTTTGAGGCAGCTTGTTGAGCTTTTTAACCGTTATGATTTGGGCGGCGAGGAGGTTTCGCCTGATGTTTTGGGCGATGCTTATGAGCATATTTTGATGCGTTTTGCTCCTGACAAGGCGAAAGAAGGGGAGATTTATACGCCTCGTGAGGTTATTAGGCTTTTGGTTAGGATTCTTGACCCTAAGCCTGGTGAAAGCGTTTATGATCCTTGTTGTGGTTCTGGTGGTATGCTTATTTTGAGTTATTTGCATGTTGTTGAGCGTTATGGTGAGGCTGAGGGTGAGAGGCTTTTTCTGTATGGGCAGGAGCGGAATCCGACGATTTATGCTATTTGTCATATGAACATGCTTTTGCATGGGGTTAAGAGTTTTCATTTGGCGAATGGGGATACGCTTGATTTTCCGAGGTTTAAGGATGAGGCTGGAAGATTGATGCGTTTTGATGTTGTTTTGGCTAATCCTCCTTGGAATCAGGATGGTTATGATGCTGATAGGCTTAAGAAGGGTGAATTTGCCTCTGAAAGGTTTGGTTTTGGCTATTGTCCGAGGCAGAGCGCCGACTGGGCTTGGATTCAGCACATGTTGGCTTCGGCTAAAGAAAATGGCAGAGTAGGCATAGTAATCGACAACGGCTGCCTGTTCCGTGGCGGAAGCGAAAAAGTTGTTAGAAGCAAAGTTATTGAGCGGGATTGGGTTGAATGCGTCATACTATTGCCAGAAAAACTGTTCTATAACACTGGAGCGCCAGGAGCCATAATAATCTTAAACAAGAACAAGCCAGCAGAGCGAAGAAACAAAATCTTGTTTATCAATGCTTCTAACGAGTTTATTCCACATCCTTCTGTTAGGCGGTTAAATTCCCTTTCAAAAGAAAACATTCAGAAAATTGTAGGCGTTTATGAGAAGTTTGTTGAGGAAGCTGGTTTTTCCAGAATTGTGGACAAGGGAGAGGTTGCGGAGAACGATTATAATTTGAATGTAACCCTTTACGTTATGCCAGTTGAGGAAGGCGAACAAATAGACATAATAAAAGAATGGAAAGAACTCAAAGAGCTGGAAAAAGAAAAGCATGCAATCGCAGAAAAACTCGAACATTATATAGAAGAAATAGCGCGAGTGATGGGAGAGTAGGGAATGTTCTATAAGGAGACCATTTTCCAATATACCCAAGCTGGTAAGATACCCAAGGATTGGAGATGTGTTGAAATTAATCAAGTTTGTGAAGTAAGAAGGGGGGCATCTCCGAGACCAATAAATGACCCAAAGTATTTTTCAGAATATGGTCGAGGATGGGTTCGAATAGCAGATGTAACTGCATCATACAAATATCTTAGAAAAACTTCTCAGTATCTTTCTAAACTGGGAGAATCAAAAAGTGTCAAAGTAAACCCCGGCGATTTAATAATGAGTATTTGCGCTACTATAGGAAAGCCAATAATTGTTGATATGGAAGCATGCATCCATGACGGCTTCGTTGTCTTCCGCAATCTTTCAAAAGAAGTTGACGTTGAATTTTTGTTTTATATGCTGCAAAAAAATGAAAGCAAATTTGCGAATATGAGGCAAACAGGAACGCAAGGAAATTTAAACACCTATTTAGTTGGCAAAACTCCGATTCCTCTTCCACCTTTTGAGGAGCAGAGAGCCATTGCTAAGGTTTTGGGTGTTGTTGATTCGGTTATTGCTAAGACTGATGAGGTTATTGGGAAGACTGAGCGTTTGAAGAAGGGTTTAATGCAGACGCTCCTAACAAGGGGAATAGGACATAAAGAGTTCAGAGAAACAGAAATAGGAAAAATACCAAAAACATGGAAAGTCGTAAAAATTAAAGATATTGCTGAAATAAACAAAGAATCTGTAGATCCCTCAAAGAAGATGCCTGACAAAACATTCCTTTACGTTGATATTGACTCTGTAGAGGAGGAAACGGGAAAAATAAGAAATCCAAAAAGAATCTTAGGCAAAGAGGCACCTTCCAGAGCCAGAAGAGTGATTCACGTGAGTGATGTAATAATGTCGACCGTAAGACCTTACTTAAGAGCCTTTGCTATAGTTCCGAAAGAGTTAGATAATCAAATATGTTCAACTGGTTTTGCCGTTTTAAGCTGCAAAAATAACATTATTCCTTATTTTCTGTTAAGCGTCCTATTTTCAGATAAAACAATAATTCAATGCAATAGAATGATGGTAGGTGGACAATACCCAGCTCTTAATCAATCCCAAGTTGCTGAGATAAAAATCCCTCTACCCCCACTTTATGAACAGCAAAAAATCGCCGATACTATTTTGGCGGTCGATAGGAAACTTGAGTTTGAAAGAAGTGAAAAAGCGAGGTTGGAACGTATTAAGCAGAGTTTGATGGATTTGCTTCTAACTGGGAAAATAAGAATTAGGGTGGATTAATTTTGTTTGAAATGGATGAGTTTGAATGTTGGATAAGGGCTTCTCATGAAATGTTTGAGTGCCTTGAAGGACGCTACGATGTCTATCCACTTGCAACTTTATGGGTTAATCAATGGTTAGATTCATCCATTTATGTCGTTCAAAACGAACATATAGCCAGAATAAACAATTTAATCGATGATTTTGAGTATACTGTTTTTGGAGTATACGGGAAGCAAGCGGAAAAAATAGATAAGCAATTTAGGAGTTTAATAAAAGATTTCCTCAGAACGGGCGAAAATATAGGTTATGCCATAGCACCTTACCTCTTTACATGGAATTTCCAAAGATTTAAAAAGTATTTTATTGAAGATAACAGCTTTGATTTAAATAGCTACTTCAACGAGCTCGGAAGATTTCTTGACAGCCGAAAACAGGAGATCAAGCATTTTCGAGGCAGAAAAATGTTAGAAGAAGAAATCGAAAGTGGAAGAATCGAGAAACTCTTTAATGATTTAAATAATAAACTGAAAGAACTTGGCATCGGTCACAACGAACCTATAGGTGTTATAAAAATACTACACGTTTGCTCACCGCAATACTTCCCCTTGATTGACAATGATATAGCTAAGGCCTTCCGTCTTAAGAAAAATAAACGCGAGAGTTTAACATCATTTCACTACCTTAAATGGATGAAATCCGTTCAATCATGGTTATCGAAATATGATAAAATAAAAATTGAAAAGCTTGAAACGGAATTTGGGCGCTCCATCCTAAAACTGGTAGACCAAGCCCTATACATAATGTGTTCTCTCAACTTAAAGAAAAGAGTTGGCTTAAAAGTTGATGTTGACGAAATTTAATTTAGGTTGATAAAATGAGCATATATACAGAGAAGGGAACCGTTGAAGACTTTTTTATTCAAGAGCTGCCGAGCCTCGGCTGGAGGTATGTGGCTCCGGAAGAAATGAAATTAAGGCGTAAAGAAAATTTTGAAGAACCTCTCGTTATAGAAGATTTAAAATCGGCTGTTAAAAAAGTAAACACAAACATCGAATTTACAGATGAAGATTTAGACTTCATAATAGTTACTTTAAGAACTATTCCCGCAAACGTGGACGGAATTAAAAGGTTTTTGGACATTTTTAGAAACGGCTTACTTGTCCCACTTAAAAAAGAGAGAAAAGAAAAAGTCATCAAACTTGTGGATTTACAAAACGTCGAGAACAATGATTTTGTTGTTACCCGCCAGTTTAGGCTTGAAGGCTCAAAGGGCAACATCCGAGCCGACATCATTCTGCTTGTGAATGGTATACCCCTCGTTTTAATAGAATGTAAAAGCCCAACAGCTGAAGAAGTAAGCTGGCTTGACGCTTATAGGCAGATTAAGGGCTACGAGGAAAAGGCTCCAGAACTATTCAAGTATGTGCAGCTAAGCATAGCCACAGACGGAGAGAAAACCTTCTACTTCCCAAACGCCTACAACCCAGAAGGCGAAGACTTCCTAAACCAATGGAAAGACCCATACCCATACACAAAAGAACAACTAAAAACAAACAAACTCAAAACCACCATATACGGGCTGCTTTCAAAACAAAACCTGCTGGACATAATAGAAAACTTCACCTTCATAAGAAAGGAAAGGGACAAGACAACAAAGATAACCGCCAGATACATGCAGTTTAGGGCGACTAACCGCATATACCAAAGAGTCGTAAACACGCTGAAAGGCATAGAAAACAAGAAGTTTGGCTTAATATGGCACTGGCTTGGAGCAGGCAAAACCTACACCATGGCATTCACAGCTTGGAAACTCCACCACTGCCCAGAAGCAAAAAACCCAAGCATATTCGTAATAGTCGACAGAAAAGAACTTGAAGAACAAATCGAAAAAGACTTCAGCTTCATAGAAATCCCAATAGAAAAAGTAAACACAGTCAAACACCTAATAGAGCTTCTAAAATGGGGGAAAGAAGGCAAAAGAGGCATATTCCTCGTTACAATAGAAAAATTCCGCCCAAAAGACTTCACAGAACTTGAAAAACAAGGAGAAAAAATCGAAATAGCCAGAGAAAACGTCGTTGTCTTGGCAGATGAAGTCCACAGAACCCACTACGGAAAATTCTCAACAATGATGAGAAGCATATTCAAAAACGCCTTCATATTTGGCTTTACAGGCACACCATTGTCAAAAGCCGAGAGAAACACCTTCCAAAAATTCTGCCCAACAGGCGAACTATACCTCGACAGATACTCAATGATAGACTCCATGGAAGACGGCTTCACAGTCCCCCTATCATACCAAGCACGCCTACCAGAATACCACCTAAAACCAGAACAACTAAAAGACCTCATAAAATACGAGGAAGAGGAAATAGAAAAACTCACACCTCAAGAACGCCGAGAACTAAAACAAAAAGTCAAAGTGATAAAAGCATACGTTAAAAAGCCTGAAAGAATAGCCAAAATAGCCCAAGACATAACCCAACACTTCAAAGAAGTCGTAGAACCCACCGAACTCAAAGCCCTAATTGTAACCATAGACAGAGAAGCCTGCACCATATACAAAAACGCCCTCGACCAACTCCTACCAGAGGCCTACACTGAAATAGTTATGACAGCCCAGCCCAACGACAAACAACCCATAAGAAGCTACTTCCAAAAAATCCAAGAAAAATACCAAACAAAAGACATCAAACAAATCCACAAAACCATAATAGAAAAATTCCTAACCCAAAAAGAACCGAAAATCCTCATAGTAACAGACATGCTCATAACGGGTTTTGACGCCAAACAACTCTGGACCATGTATCTCGACAAGCCCTTAAAAGAGCACAGAATACTCCAAGCAATAGGAAGAACAAACCGCCCATACCAAAACAAAAAATTCGGACTGATAATCGACTACATAGGCATACTTAAAGAGCTGGAAAAAGCCTTCCAAAACTTCGAAGCCACAGACGAAAGAGACATAAAAATAGTCATAAGAGACCTAACAAAAGAACAGCAAACCTTCATAGAAACCCTAAACAAAGCCCTAAAAATCTTCGAAAACATAAAAATTGAAGACACCCATGAAAGCCTCGAAAACGCTTTAAACGTCCTTTTATCTCCGCAAACAGCCAAAAACTTCGAAGAAACCATGAAAGAGCTAATGAAATCCTACGAGATGCTTAGAGGCGAACCATTCCTAAAACCATACTTAGCCCAATACACGCTCCTAACCAAAATATACATAGCCTACAACAGAAGATACAAAAAACAAAACATAGATGAACTGAAAATAGAAAACCTCTCAAAGAAAACAGTCCAACTAATCCAACAAACCATCGACATAAAAACCATAGAGGACAACTACCCCATCCTACCAATCGACGACAAATACATAGAAAGAATAAAACATGAAAAACCAACAACAGGCGCAGCAATAGACATCCTAACAAACATACAAAGACAAGCAAAAGCCCACCCAACCTCACCCTTCTTCATAAGCATATCCGCCGATGTAATGAAAACCTACGAAGAACTAAGAAACAGAAAAATCCAAACAGAAGAAGCCATCCAAAAAGCCCTAACAATATGCCAAAAAATAACAGAATGGCAAAAAGAAGAAGAGGAAATAGGCAAAGACAAACACCCCATCTACGAAACAATAAAAGCCCTAATCCCAGCAACAGAAAAACAGAAAATAGTAAACTTCGCCACAAACCTCCTAAACAATCTCAAACAGCAAAAACTACTTTTCGAAGGCTGGCAAAAACAAAGAGAAGCCAGAAGAAAAATAAAAATGGAAATCAGAGTGCAACTCCTATCCCAGCTAAAGGAATACAAAGACAAAATCGACGAACTAACAGAAAAAATATTCGAAACCCTCGAGGCAAAAACATGAAAACAGCAACTAAAAGCCTCACAATCCCAATTCTCGGAAAACCCGCCCAAATAATAATAAAGAAATCAAACATAGATGGTGTAGAAAGCGAACAAGACAAAATAGTCATAAAATCATCAAAAATAAAACCCCAAACAATCCTAAAAGAATACCTAAAAACCCTCCTCGAGGAGCAAGTCGCAGAAATATACAACCAAATCAAAAAAGAGGGAAAAATCGAAATTCACGGAAACATTAAATTCAAAATAGCAGAAAAAATAGACAACAAAAAACAAAGAATAGCAAAACTCAAAGGCAACACCATAACCCTAAAAATAAGCACCATCACATTGCCTGAAGAAGCCTTAAAATACATAATAGCCCACGAAATAGCCCACACCTACATAAAAAGGCATACCAAAAAATTCTGGCAAATAGTAGAGGTAATATGTCCAAACTATCAAAAAGCAAAAGAACTGCTCGAGGCGAATAAAAATTCGCAACTTATTGTATTTGAAAACCTACCTAAAATAACAATTTAAAACTTATCAAATTAGAATACTCCCACGAAAATTTATAGCACTTCTTAAAAAGAATAATTTAGGGCGTCTCTATTGTCCAGCTACTCATTAAATATTATAAAACATGTAAATAGAATAGCAGATTGGATATTATTCGGGTCTATAGTGGCTTTATCTTTTGCATGTCTATTTAACGTATACTGCTTTTTGACCCTGCTATGCTTGTCTTTACTCTGTTTGCCAAAAGCGTGGTTTAAACGCGAATTTGAATGGCGATTTAGCTTCTTTCTATTCGCCGGAGCCTTCTTCACAGCCTTCTTCATACAACGGTCCACGTACATCTACATTATTGGAGTAATGTGTCCATTGATCCTGTCTGCCTTTCTTTTCAACAACAATCTAAAGTGGGTGTTCTCAAGAGGCATAGAGTCTGTAGACACTTTGTTTTTAGCAATTTTATTAACTATAATCGCATTATTGGCTGGCTTCGGAGTCAGCCAAGTGCATGACCACCTAATCGGAGTAGCCGCATTCTTCATAATGCTCCTTGCACTCAAACACGTCTGCACAGCTATGAGAAGAGCAACACTCCTAAAATGCCTACTAAAAATCGGAGAAATCAAAAACCCGACAGATTTCATCGAACAGATACTTAAAAAGAAAAGCAATATGAGCGATGAAGAAAAGAATTTTGTTAGATTCAAATTCAATGAATTCCTAAAAAACATAGAGAGGGGGGAATATCAGCAAGCCTACATAACCCTTTCAACGGGAACACTTGAACTCCTAAATATTTGGAAAATGAAGACAGATAAAAATCCGGAAGGGTGGACTTACTCTCACGATAAAATTAGGGGCGCTTTAGTTCATTCCACTCCTCCTCCGCCAAAAATAAAAGGCAAAGAAATTAGTCGAGAAGATGCTAAATTAAAGGATGTTGAAACAAAGAAAGAGATCATTAAAATTTTTGCAAAGGATCCCTTCACACCTATAAAAGATCTATTAGAAGCAGCTGCAAAGTATTGCAATTAATGTTCTATCATCTCTTCATACATTATCCTCGTAAGCAACCAATAAAAACTATTTACTCAATCCAATTCTTGATGAAAGTTAATGTTTTAAAGTTTTAGTTGTTTATTTTCCATTTGGATAATAGAATTAATTGAGAGTTTCATTCTTGCGAAGAGCAGTAAAGCACTTCCACGCTTAAACGACAAAGACAGCTGAAATATACGCGCTAACTGGATATTACAAATGAAATCTTGGAGAAGCCGCTTCAGCAAGTTGAAATTCATCAATTAGGTTTAGAAGCAGCGCACCGTTGATAAGCTTAAACGGCTAAGGATTTCCCAGACAGTTCGACTTGACA
>CAZAPQ010000064.1:0-6761 GCA_964487415.1 uncultured Candidatus Bathyarchaeia archaeon
CCAAACTCTTGGAAGAATTTTTCACAAACAGCCAGGTTGTCCATGTCAGCTCCTGTAGAGAGAAAGGAAATTTCCCTTGAACTTATCTTTAGCGACCTGAGGAGCCCCCGCCTAAAGGTTTGATAGTGCCTCATGCTGAAATCCGACAAGGCTGGCGGGACGTAAACATTTGCCACAAATTTTACCCTCCGATATCCATCAAGGGTGGATAGGACGCGCCGTTTCTCGCCTCCGAAAGAAACTAGAAGCGTTTTCATCAAGCAGTTTCTATACTCGTGGTAGAGTATCGCAGCCTCTACACCCTCAATTTTCAGGCTTATGGACTTCTTTTCCAATTTCGCACCTACCTTGAAGTCATTCCCTCAAGGATTCCTTCAACCTTAAGATATAGATCCTGCAGTTTTTTCCTAATTTCCTCATCAGCCTTCCACAATCCCCTCTCAATAGCCTCTAAGAGTCTCTCTAGGATGTTCTGAAAAGCGTATGGGTTAACCTTTTTCATCCACTCCTGCATTTCAGGATTTAGCGCATACTTTCTAGCGAACTCCTCCCACATCCAATCCTCAATAGCCTCTTCGGTTGCGTCCCATCCGAGGACAAAATCCACGGTTCTGGAAAGGTCGCTGGCACCCTTGTAGCCGTGCCTCTTCATGCCTTCAATCCATTTGGGATTAAGGATCCTCGCCCTGAACACATGTTTGACTTCCTCTGCCGTACTTCTTATTTTAACTCTGTTCGGATCTGAGCTGTCGCCGTAATATGAGCTCGGAGCCTTTCCCGTTAAAACTTTAATCGTCACATCCATACCTCCGTGGGCATCATACCAGTCGTCTCCTGAGAGAAGGTCGTACTCTCGAGTGTCGACATTTTTAACTGTCAACTCAACCTTGCTTAGGCGTTTCTTGAAGAGTTCAGGGGTTTTGAAGCCATACCTTTTGCGGCTGTAGGCATAGCATCCCCATGTTATGTAAACTTCGGCCAGATCTTTCTGGCTTCTCCAGTTCTTCGAATCTATAAGCTCGCTTACGCCGCATCCATAAGTCCCAGGCCGGTCGCTGAAAACCCTAAATAGGGCCTGTGTTCTGGCCTCCTCAGGGTCAAAGCCTTTTGATGTAAGCTCCACCACATCCGCCCTCACATGCTTGATTATATAGTTCTGTTCAGGCGGCTCATCCAGATTTGCAACCATCTCCACAGCCTCGTCTATTAAATGGATAATGTTTGGGAATGTATCCCTGAAAAGGCCGCTGGCGCGAACCACAACGTCAATGCGGGGGCGCTTCAGCTCCTCAAGCGGAATAACCTCCAGCCCCACAACCCTTCCCGTAGTTTTCTCCCAAACTGGTTTAACACCCATTAAATATAGGATTTCAGCTATGTCGTCCCCCTTATTCTTCATGGCATCCGTGGCCCAAACCACGATTCCTACGCTTTCAGGGTATTTCCCCAACTCAGCCAAATAGCGTTTAAGAAGCACATCGGCAAGGGAAACGCCGACTTTCCATGCAGCCATTGATGGAATGGCACGGGGATCCACGGAGTAAAAGTTTCTTCCAGTTGGAAGGATGTCAGCCATGCCCCTTGTCGGAGAACCAGATGGGCCTGGAGGAATATAGGCAGCTTGACAAGCAGAAACGGCGTTTAAAAGCTCATCTCTGGTGGCTTTAAGTGCTGGAACGAGAAAGTCGGCTACATATTCTAGGCACTGTCTAATTTTGGAGTTTACACCGCCGAGCATCTTCATTGAAATGGCGTCAACGGATTTTTTGTCAAAGTTCTGGTTGCGGAAAGCTGTTATCAGCTCGTTTGCCAGGGCGTTTATCTCCTTCAGTATGTCGCCGTTTGTTTTCCCATTAGAATTTACTTTACCCATGTTGGATAATAGCTCGTCAATATCGTAGCCCTTCAGCTCTGCAATGGCTTCTCTTAGGGAGGGCACTGCTCCATTGCTCAATCTTGTTAAAGCAGTGAGGTATTGGTCTAAGCGGTTTTCTGTAGGAGGTTCTCCTAGAACATGCAACCCGTCATTTATCATGGTGTCAGAGATTTCATGAATGTATCCGTGAAGCTTCTCGACAAAGGCGTCGAAGTTTATGAACGCCTCCTCCCTGGTCACGTTAAGATCATGGTTAAGCTTTGCCTGGCAAGCCTTATCCCAGATTTGGGATTGAAGGGTTGGAATCTTTCTTTCGTCTGAAACTTTGGCATGATAGTATTCCTGAAGCAAAACCTCCAGTTCAGCCATCTCCTCGTAGGAGTCAGCCAAGGTCATGGCGGGCACAAGATGGTCAATTATGCAGCAGTAGCTTCTACGCTTCGCCTGCGTTCCCTCTCCAGGATTGTTGATTATATAGGGATAGATGTTAGGCATATCAGCTATAACCAGATCTGGGAAGCATGAGGCTGAAAGTCCAACGGATTTTCCTGGAAGCCACTCTAGGGTGCCATGCTTGCCAATGTGGAATATGACATCTGCCTTGAAAACATCACGGATCCACCTATAATACGCGTAGTAATGGTGGGGTGGAGGTATGTCGGGACTGTGATATATGGACGATGGATCTTCAAGGAAGCCTCTAGGCGGCTGCAAACCAATGAAAATGTTGCCGTTAATCGCTCCTGCGATGAGGATTTCATTTTCGTGGACAAAAAGTTTTCCAGGCGGTTTACCCCATTGCTTCTCCATTTTCGCTTGAACGTCCACTGGAAGTTCTCTAAACCATTCAAGATATTGACTTGCAGAAACCTTTGCCACGGCCCTTTCCGCAAGCTCTTTTAGGCTTGCCCATCGCCTATCATTGGTCAAGCATCGCATAAGCTCTTCAATCAGCTTTTGGCCGCTTTCAGGTATAAAATCAACCTTATAGCCTCTAATTTTCAATTCCCTTATAATGTTCAGAACCGATTCAGATGAGTCAAGGCCGAAGGCATCGCCGATCGTATCGTTTCTGGGCGGATAATTATGAAATATGATTGCGACCTTTTTCTCGCTGTTGGGCTTCCGCCTCAGCTTAGCCCAATTAAGGCTTAGGCGAACCAGTTTCTCAACCCTATCGGGAATGGGTGCAAACTTTATTAATCTAGTTCCGGTAAGCGGATCCCTTTCACAGAAACTCTTAGCTGCAATGGGCACCGTTATTATGTTGCCGTCAAACTCCGGCATTACAATGTTGGGAGGCAGATCTATTGGGCTTAACCCCTGAGTTGAGGACAGCCAATCCTCATGAGTATTCCATGTTAGCACGGCCTTTAAGACTGGAACGTTAAGTCTCTCCTTTAGGAGAGGATCAACACTCATGTCTTGCTGTGTGTACATGGAAAGGGAAAACATTACAAGGCTTACAACAGCGTCAACAAGAACCCTTCCATCCTTTACAAAGTATTTCTCAATGATCCACTCTAAACCGTAGCCCTCGGAAATTGGGTCGCCAAGTCCTGTAAAGAAAACCGGGATAACATTCGCTCCGTGCTTCTCCAATTCCCTTATAATACTGTCAACAAATGTCAAGTCGCCTGACTGCCAATGGGATTGATGGAACCATATACCCACTGTCAGCCTTTCAGGTTTATACCTTTTTGCGAGATACTCTTCCAACGTTGGCGTAAAGCTAAAGTCCGGGTGATAGATGCCGCACCATTGGGGTTTCTTAGGCGGATCAACGCTGTACGAGGTGCCCAAAAAATGGTTTGCCAAAAACAGTATTAGGTTTGTGAAGTTTCGCGCTTCGCTATAATTGATGTAATTCATAATAGTTTCATAAATTTTCCTTGGAACTGTTGAAATGGCCTCCAAATTCTGGCTATACCTTGATGTGCCCGCAAAGATGGGTATCCCAGCCCTTTTCAGCCTTTCAACAATCTTGTCGAATCCCGGCGGTTCGCCCATCAGGTGGAAAAGGACTACATGGGATTTTTCAGCGAATCTCATAAAATCTTCTATATCCTCATTTGAAGCCAGATCCTCGCCTGTTCTAATTTGGGCGTTGACTATGTCCCCGTATTTGGCTTTAATAGATTTAATGGCCAATATTAGCGGTTCAACATCATGTATGTACGTTGTTACGTAGGCTAATTTTAGAGGTTCCATAAGTTTCCACGGACTTATTTAGCCAACGCATAGCTGATTTTATATGGAATTTCCTGCAGGCTTTTTACGTTAATAGGCTCGATTGGAATGACTTGGGGTCTACCATCACCCGTTAATGAAACATGGGCTTTAACACCATAAACGGCCATTATGTTTTCCACGGTAATCACTTCCTCCGGGGCTCCTGCTGCGAAAATGTAGCCATCTTTCAACATGATTATTTTGTCGGAGAATCTGCTTGCTAAGTTTAGGTCATGCATGGCTGCAACGACGGATAGACCCATCTCCTTACATAAGTGATGTATCATTTGAAGTACCTCCAGCTGATGTCTGATGTCAAGGTTGCTTGTGGGCTCGTCGAGAAGGAGAATCTGAGGCAGCTGGGCTAAGGACCTTGCAATTATAACCTTCTGCTGTTCTCCCCCACTTAACTCGCTGAAATATCTTGTGGCCAAGTGCCCGATTCCCATGTAATTAAGGATGTTCGTAACCACGGTAACATCCTCATCTCTTACGCTCCAGCCGATGTACGGCTTCCTGCCAGCGAGCACTATGTCAAAGACAGTGAAGGGGAATGATGCTGACGAAACGCTTTGGGGGACGTAGCCCATCAATTTTGAAATTTCCTTAAGGCTCATGTTGGAGATTCTTTTTCCATCAATAAAAACCGAGCCGCCGTGGGGCTTGAGGATGCCATCTATGCACTTTAATAGGGTGGTTTTGCCTGAGCCGTTGGGTCCAACCAGGCTCGCTATTTCACCCTTATTAATCTCGAAACAGACAGCCTTCAGAGTTGGTGTACTCTTGTAGCTAAATGTAACATTTTGTATTGTAAGCTTCATTGCCATATCCTCCTTTTGCTGCTTAGCAAGATGTAAAGGAAGAATGGAACGCCTAAAAGGGCTGTTATGATTCCAACAGGGACTTCGGCTGGCATGAGTATAAGCCGCCCCACAGTGTCGGAGCACAGGAGCAGCAGGCCGCCCATAAGGGCGCTGCAGGGAATGAGAAAACGATGATCTGCGCCTATTAGCATGCGGGATATATGCGGGGATATAAGGCACACGAAGCCTATAACACCTGTGAAGGCAATTATGCTGGCTGTGGCTAACGATTCAAGCACCATCGTTACAACTAGAACCCGCTTCGGGTTCACTCCAAGGCTTATGGCCACATCCTCGCCCATGCATGTTACATTAATGTTCCACGACTGCTGAACCATAAGAATAATCGTAAGGAGGACTATAGGTGAAACGATAATTATGGACTCCCATGTTGCCACATGAAGTCCCCCCATAAGCCAGAAAACAATCGCGCGGACAGCTTCATGCTGTGGGGCAACATACTGTATAAGCGATAAAAGGGCGGAGAAAAGATATCCAACAGCAACACCGGCCAAAATGATCGTTTCAGCGGTTATGCCGCGGAGGCGGGCAATACCGTAAACCATTAACATGGATAACATGCTAAAGACAAAGGCGTTTGTTATTATCAGGTATTTGCCATATCCAACAATTATGCCGATCTTAAAAACCGTGGCCAAAGCGGCTCCAAAACCGGCAGCAGCGGAGACTCCGAGTATATATGAGGATACGAGGGGATTTCTCAGCACCCCCTGCATGGTGGCTCCAGAGGCTGCTAGACCTGCCCCTGCAACTACAGCTAATAAAACACGGGGAAGCCTTAAATCCCAAACAATTACCCGGACTGTTTCGCTTACTGACCCTATATTGAGGGATGGAAAGACTTTAGAAAGTATAACCTCCACAGCCTCTTTAAGTCGGGGAGAACCTGCACCAAGGCTTATTGAGATAAGCGCTACAACGATTATGGAGAAAAATAGGGAGAGAAGGATCAGAACCTTACGTTTTATGCCTTTACGGTACATCTGCTTGAGGTCTTCAACGGTTTTTATAGACATGCCATTGCACCTCTATGGAGAAGGATAGAAGTAGACTTCACGGGATTCGCCGCCGAAGTATTTTTGAATCAGCTGCACATGCAGCGCTTCTGGGTCTATGTCGGCGAATAGGTTGGGATTGAAGCATTTAGCCCAATAGAGCAGGCCTATTGGATATCTTAAGCCCTCTAGGATAACGGGATCGTAAACGTACACTTTCCCATTTTTGACGGCCTTTACTTCCCGCAGTTCAGGCCTGTTAAGTATTTCATTCCTCACCGCCTTAAATGCTGTCAGATTTCCAATGGCGTTAATGGGAGCCATCCTAAGGATTATGTCCGGGTTCTTGTCGACAACGAATTCTGGACTCAGTATTGGAGCGGGATTGTTTATTTCCCCAGCAATGTTAATTCCGCCTGCATCATAGATTATCTTGTTTCCAGCGCTGCCTATGGCGAAGCTTTGCCAAGGCGCCCACCATTCAATGTAAACTTGGGATTTCCCGCTTTCCGGCACGCCTTTTATTCGTTCTTGGACGAGTTTCTCGTACTGTTCAATGAAGTCTATTATTTCGTTGGCTTTGTCCTCGCATTCTAGGATGCGTCCAAGATTGGCTATAACTGTCTTTACCCTTGTGACGTTGCTTGTGTTCTCCATTATTACGGCTATACCTGCATTCTCAATTTTGCCTAAGGCTTCCTGATTGTAGAATAGCATGTCATCAGCAAGCACCAAGTCCGGGCTCATCTGTAGGATAAGCTCCACATTGGGATC
>CAZAPQ010000065.1:0-13137 GCA_964487415.1 uncultured Candidatus Bathyarchaeia archaeon
GCTTCCGCCTGGAAGCCCTTCAAAATTCATGAGTGGATTAAAAGGAGTCACATAAAACAATGGCTGAGGCTCCCGCCCTTAAGCCCGCTTCCGCTATTCCAGCCCAAAACGGCCCCGCCTGTCCAGAATGCGGTTCAAAAAGGCTATATCGCGACGGACTCCGCTATTTATCGGACGGTTCAAGCGTGCAGCGATATTTGTGTAGGGATTGCGGTTGCCGCTTTTCATGGCCTAAACGTGAACGCAAGAATTTAAAAATCGAAAACGCCATAACTTTTAACGAATGCAGCTCCAGAGCCTTGGCCCTTCTGGAGCGTAGGCTGGAAGGGGCCATGAATAATGTTGAAGAAAGCGAAAAGCGGGCCGCGGGAGCCACAGAAACAAGCCAAGCAAGCCAGGCGGACGTTAAGGGTGCTTTGATTCAATATTTATGGTGGTTGAAAAAACAGGGTTATTCAGATGCAACTGTAAAGACAAGGGTGAAAATCCTTAAACAGCTTGCTAAGGCATGTAATGTTTTCGATCCTGAAGACGTTAAAAAGACTATCGCCACGTGGGAAAGTTGGAGTGACGGCCATAAGCAAGTGGTTGTCCATGCCTACACCAGCTTTTTGGAAATGCTTGGCCTCAAATGGGATCCTCCAAGGTATAAGCATGTCAAAGGCTTGCCTTTCATTCCGCTTGAAAGCGAGCTTGACGCCTTAATAAGCGGTTGCACACGGAAAGTGGCTACAAGCCTTCAACTTCTCAAGGAAACTGGCATGCGCATAGGCGAGGCTTGGCGGTTGAAGTGGACGGACATCGACGAAGAACAATGCCTTATAAGGTGCAGAGCGGAAAAAGGCGGAGAGCCCCGCGTTTTCAAAGTTTCAGGCAAACTTATAGCCATGCTTAAGGCTTTGCCAAAAGTTAACGAGTATGTGTTTGGCGGAACAAGCCTAAGCGGCCACAGATGGAGCTTTGACAAACAGAAAAAACGGCTTGCAGCCAAACTACAGAATCCAAGACTGCTAAGCATAACGTTCCACACGTTCCGACACTGGAAAGCAACAATGGAATACCACAAAACACGGGACATATTACGCGTGAAACAACTCTTAGGCCATAAAAACATCAACTCAACCCTAGTCTACACACAACTCGTTAACTTTGAAAGCGACGAATACTATTCAGCCACAGCAAAAACAACAGAGGAAGCCAAACAACTAGTGGAAGCTGGATTTGAATACGTTTGCACAACCCCGGAAAACATCATGCTTTTCAGAAAACGCAAGTAGGCGGGTTTCGCTGTGGGCTGGCGTGTTGGCTGTAACCTGCCTTCTGTTTTATGCGGCATTCGGCTGATCGGGCTACCCGCGCCTTGGGTAGAATCCTCATTGGCGCTTATTTGCCCTTTACACCTGCAGGACGGCCGTTTCACCGTTTCCGCCCTGCATTCTCGACAACTTAGCATGCCTCATTGGCATATGCGGGGCGGACGTTCCGTTTCTGCTCCGGAGCCAGGGCTCTCGCCCTACACCCTTGCGGGTGTTGCAGTTCTACATGTGGGCAGAGTTTCCTCAGGCCTCATTAAGTTCGGCCCGAAAGCCGCACGCCAACTCGCCAGCCCATGAGATATAAGTTGGAGTTTAGGATAAAAGTTTTGGAACACTTATTTGCAGGCAGGCCGTTTATGTATCTTGGATATAGAATGTTGAAGCAGGTAATCCTAATTACTGGCACACCTTGTGTAGGGAAAACTTCTGTGGCTAGAATGCTTGCTGCCAAGCTTGGAGGCGAATACATAAATTTGACGGATTTGGCCATAAAAGAAAACCTTATTTTAGGTAGAGATGAGAAAAGGGCATCCTTTATTATTGATGATAAAAATATGCGGAAGAGAATCCGCGAAATCGTGGAGAAAAGCGAGACTGAGAATATTATAGTGGATGGACATTATGCCGCAAGCGTGGTTCCAGAAGGACTTGTTACAAGGGTTTTCGTCTTAAGGCGAAACCCAATCGAACTGCGAAAACTCATGGAAGAAAGGGGTTTTTCAGGGAACAAGCTGTGGGAAAACCTTGCCTCAGAGATTCTGGACATATGCCTAGTTGAGGCTATCAATATACATGGCGCAGAGAAGGTCTGCGAAGTAGATGTCACGGGAAAAAGCGTCGAAGAAACTGTAGCTGAGATAATAAAGCTTCTAAAGAATCCGGAAGAATGTCACGTCGGTATCGTGGACTGGCTAAGCGAGCTGGAAAGGAAAGGAATCATGGAAGAATACTTGAAAATCTGACGCCTATCTTAGGCTTTGTAAAATATCCCTCTTGGTTAAAAGCATTATTCGCCTTCTGTTAGCATAAGCCTTTGCATGGTCGCTGAATTTTTCTCCGATAATTATGGGATTGGGCAATCCTACTTCCTCAGCAGCCTTATCCAAGTTTATCACCATATTTATGCCTATAGTTCTATTCCAGTCCTTAATCCAAACCCCTTGAGCTAATTGACCCTTACGGACTATAAGGTCAAAACTCCTCTGAACTCCAGTGTAACCTTCAAAGCTGACATTTTCCTCAACCTTATAACCTTTCCTAATAAAGTACTCAATTGCGGAGCGTTTAAGGTCAGAAGATTTAGGCAGCTTCGACTCTTGAGTGTTCACCCTCATCCCAACATTAATTGTTATCTAGAGGAAACGGAAAAAGTTTTTCTGGACAGTAACCTTGCCAGGCTATCTAATCATAGTTTGCAGCAGGTGTGAAAGCTATTTGCTGGCTAAAAGCGGCCAGAAAACAAGAACCTGCCCCTACTGCGGATTAAAAGTCGCCATTACAACGGCAAAAAAGGTTGCCACAATAGAAAATGGAGCTAGGGCGTCTGAACTGCTACGCAAACTGAAGGAAAGAGCCGCAAAAAGTAAAATGCAAAGGGACATGCGCTAAGCCTCAAAGGCAAACTTAAGAAAAGACATTAAACCCACCCCTAGGAGAATGAGAACAAGTTGTACTAGGGACTCCCCGGCGCTGGTTTTCTTATGGAGTTCAGGTATAAGATCCGTTGCAGCAATGTAGATGAAACCTCCAGCGGCAAAGGGAACAAGCAAAATCTCTAAAGTTTGTAGATAGGCTAAAAGATATGTGATCAAAGCGCCTAAAACTGCTGTTGCAGCTGAGATAAAGTTGAAGGCTAATGCTTTCTTCCGATTGAGCCCTCCATAAACAAGGATTCCGAAATCTCCGATCTCCTGAGGAATCTCATGGGATATCACAGCCAATGTTACGGGAAGCCCAAGATCAAAAGATGTGAGAAAAGCAGCGGCTATAACCATTCCATCTATGAAATTGTGGATGCCATCTCCAATTATGTTAAGATACACAAAAGTGTGGGTTGGGCAGCCCTTCTCGTGGCAGTGACGCCAATAAAAGAACTTCTCCAAAGCAAAGAAAACGATTATACCTGCAATCGTGTAAAGAAAAACCGTTAATGCACCAATGTTTGAGGATATAGCTTCTGGAAGCAAATGCAGAAAGGCACCGCCTAAGAGGGTGCCAGATGCAAAGCCAACCAGAATCGTTGTAATACGGCTAAGTAGCCGTTCATTAAGGCCTATAAAAATTATTCCCATTAAAGACATCAGGCTTACAATGATAACAGATGCTAGAATAGCCACCAAATCATACATACAAAACTAATTAATAGTTTTGAAATATTAGCATATCGTTAAAGCCGAGAGCCTTTAATGTTATCAAGAAGTTCACATGCCTTACATATATCCTGAGTTGTTAGTTCCCCACATTTGCGGCACTCCCTCAAATTTTCGTTTTTAACAAGCCCTTCCAAGGCAGGTCTTATACGCTCTATGGAACTGAACAACTTGAACTTTACGCCGGCATGACCAGCTTCCATTCTATTCAAGAAAAGGCGGATTTTATTTCTCATGGCTTCTGAGGCATATGGACATGGTATGCTTTGAAACTTTATCTTTTTAACATATGCGAATAGGGCTGTCTCCCTCTCAGGAACCTCGCAGAAGGGTTTTATCCGCGGTATAAGCTTTGGGTGAACCTCATCTGTTACAGGCTTCTCCCTCGCCAAACGAAGCACGTCCCCATGAAGCATATTTAAAAGAACTGTTTGCACCTCATCGTCCAACGTGTGGGCTGTTGCAAGCTTATCCGCGCCTACATTCCTAGCAGCAATATTTAGGGCTTTTCTCCGTAGAACACCACAATATGCGCATGGCGTGAGTTTCTGCCCATCAGCGCTTCTTAGTTTTTCCACTATTTCATCAAGGGTTAAACCGTAAATTTCTTTAAAAGAGACTATATAATGTTCAACATCCAGCCTTTTGCAGTTCTCAACAGCTATTTTCAACGCCTCGTCCCTGTAGCCCCTAATACCCTCATCAACAGAAACGACAACCATGGATGCTTTTGGATAGTCCTCTTCAATTTTAGCTAAAACGTGGAGGAGACTAACGCTATCTTTGCCGCCTGAAACAGCTACGGCTATCCTATCATCGAACTCAAGCATATTATACTTTGAGATGGTGGCCCTAACTTTTCTCTCAATAGACCTTACAAAACAGCTCCTACACAACCTCTCGC
Source organism: uncultured Candidatus Bathyarchaeia archaeon (assembly GCA_964487415.1). Lineage (GTDB taxonomy): Archaea > Thermoproteota > Bathyarchaeia > Bathyarchaeales > Bathycorpusculaceae > DRVV01. The sequence goes on from CAZAPQ010000065.1 coordinate 4,590, forward strand.
CGGAATACTCTCTGAAGAAAAAAGCCTCCTTACGTCTGCAAAGGGAACATAGCTGATCCGCCGATATGCCCATCACCGAATAACCTTCAAAATCTACTAGAAGCATATAAATAAATAGGGCTTGCCTTGAGATTGCAATTGCTCAAGGCTTTAAGCCGCAAAATCAATCCTAGCAACCACAGACAAGCCGTGAATTGGCATGGTCGCAAAACCCCTAAGAAGGCTTGAATTTAAAGAAGTAATTTATAGCCATGAACACTGGGTTCTCCTAGACCGGGTCAGAGCTAAAGCCATGCATATAATGGAGACCCTTGAAAACTTTAATATCAAAGCCATAACCCATGGCAGCATTGTGAGGGGAGACGTCACTGAAAAAAGTGATGTTGATGTATTCATACCTGAACCCCCCTCATCATTCCTCATTGAAACGGCGCTTCAAAAAGCCAGCTTACCCATAAGCCGAAGGCTAGTCATTCAGGCTACACCAGCCTATGCCATGAAGGGTTACATCGAAATAGACGAAAGAACAAGTGTTTCCTTTCCGCTTATGAATATGCGTAGGATTGAAAGGGAATTCTATAAATTTAGCGGGGAAGCAAGCCTGGAGGATTTAAAGAGAGGCTTACGGTTTCCAGGGGTGGATAAGCGCCTAATGCTCGTCGAGCCCCTCGAGAAGGGGCATAGGGAAAGTTCCATTTTAGGTTATGAAAATTATGTTGCCAAACTGCTTGGAATATCCATAGAAACTGTTTTGGATAGAGTTCACGCCCTCTTGAGAAGGGATGATGTTGGAAGAACAGGCGTATTTATAGAAAGAGAGTTAGGCGAAGGCGAAACCTTTGAGCAGATCTTGGAAAAACTTGCAAGAGAAAATCCAGCTGTTAGAAGAAGATTAAAGGCGTTTTAGAGTTTATCCGCGATTGGAAAACGGAGCAAAGCAGCCAAGCCTCCGAGGGATACAAGTTTCGCGCCAGCCTCATGTTCAGTGCTAACTATCATGAATTTTCCTCCCCTATGCTCCACAGCTCTAATAACCTCCTCAAGCATAAGACGCTCAGAATCCCCGGATTCACGGAGAGAAACATCCGTCAACACTAGAAGCTCAACCGCTCCTAAATCAGCGGCCCTTTTAACGTTTTCAAAACCATAAGCAACGCTCTGACTATTTGCCCCTAACCTTTTAAAAATCTCCTCGACAACCTCCGTCTCCTCTAGAACTCTTAAGTGCTGCATAGTTTTTGTTAGCACCCCTGAACGAAAGGCCTCATATATTCCGGCTACACCACTATTGTTAACACCCTTAACATCTACAACGAATTTAGCGATTTCCCGATCCTCTTTATCAACAAACTTTGCAAAATCATTCTTTAGAAAGCCGACACCAATTATGACAATGGAGCCATGTATTTCACCCCACAATTGACGTAGATTACGTAGGGCTTTACTAAAATACTCCCTTGTGGCTGCCTCTCTTTTATCAGCCTCAAGCTTGCCCGGGAGCCTAATATGCTCTTCTACTTTTATGTCAACCCCATATTGGGCCGTAGTGGCTATTGCATACCCCTCATCGTCTATGGCGATCACAATTATTGGCTTTTCACGGGATCTACTTGCAGTTTCTAATCGTTCAATCTGATGGTTTGGCCAACTGTCCTTCACTATGGTTATCGGCGAATTTACTCTTACATCTAAAGTATGGTGGGCGCCCACGGGAACTATTTCCGGAGCTTGGCAAATGGTTCCATGAATTCGGAGTCTTCCAAGAAACCTGTCCCAGTAAACCTTCTCAACTCTCACGCCTAGGAAAACTGAAACCCTTTCTCCTCGCCTATCCCGGGCATATCTTTCATCCGGCTTAATTTCTCTTGTGCTGTAGCCGTAAACCTCATCGCCTTTATATATCATGTTGTACAGGTGCCATAAATCATCAAGGGACTCGGGGACAACTTTAACAAAACCTTTCTTGATGTTCATTTCAAGGATTCTCAATTATATGCCTCTTTTACGTTCTCTAACGCTTCAAAGCTGAAGCCCACTTTTTTAATGAAAATAGACCCTTTTTACAGCCTAAAGCAGACTAGTACATGCGCTTATGAGGTCTAACAAGCTCCTCCAGTATGGTTAACATTTCTGGAACTTTAGTTACGATGTCGGTAAAAGTTAGGATTCCCACAAGCTGATCATTATTCCTTGTTACGAGCAGCCGTTTAACACCCTTTTTTGCCATAAGCCTAGCCGCCTCATCTATACTTGTATTCTCATCAATTGAGACTACAGGGCTCGTCATAACCTGTCTTGCAGTAAGGGTTTCAGGGGCTATGCAAGGCTCAACAATTCTCCTTAAAATGTCCCTTTCAGTTATTATTCCAACTGGTCTTTCGCCTTGTACAACAACTATCGAGCCAATATTGAACTTGTTCATAGTCGCCACAACCTCCTTTACACTCGTGTCAGGCCGAACAACTTTAACATTCTTTGTCATAACATCTCTTACAAGAACAATTCCAGCCACGTACAACACCTCTTTAAAGGGCATTTAATATCTACATTAAAAAGGTATTAAAATCTGTTGCAGCTCTAATTGTTGAAGGAGATGAGCCATGAAGGTTACTTTTTGGCTTCTAGATATAAACTATGAAGTCAGGAATAATGAACCAGAAGTTTGGCTTTGGGGTATTGATTCCTCTGGAAAGAGGGTTCTTGTCATTGACAGAAATTTTATTCCATACTTCTATGTCTTGGTTAAAGAAAACTATGAACAAGCCAAGGTTGTAGAAGAAATTGAATCTATGAAAAGCCAGTATCCACTAATAGTAAACGTTGAAATTGTGAACAAGAAGTTTTTTGGCAAACCGGTTAAAGCCATCAAAATTTATTGCCGAAACCCGGATGTCATGGAAAAATATGCCAGGGCTCTTGGAAAAATTGAGGGAATAAAAGAATGCCTTGAGGAAGATATCCGCTTTTCCATGCGATATCTAATAGACAATAATGTTGTCCCCTGCGGCTGGCATGAGGTTGAAGCGGTTGAGGGAGATGGAATTGCAAATGTTCAGGTGGATCATGTTTACATAGCTACGTATACTCCAAGGTTTATTGAAAAAACTGAGCTTCCAAACCTTAGAATTTTAGGATTCTCAATTATATGCTATAGCAGGGAGGGGGAACCTAAACCGGATAGAAATCCGCTTGTCATGATTTCTGTTGCAACCAACACAGGCGAAGAGAAACAGTTTCTTGCAGGGGAGGAAAAGAATGATAAGCCTGTTTTAGAAGCCTTCATAGATTTTGTTCGAAGTTTCGACCCGGACATTATTTTCGGCTACGGAGTTAATCGACATGACTGGAATTATCTTAACGAGAGATGCAAAAGGGTTGGGCTTAAACTATCCATAGATAGAGCTAACACAGAGCCCCACACAAGCGTCTATGGCCATGTTTCCATAACTGGTAGAGCTAACGTTGACCTCTTTGACTTCGCAGATGAATTCCCAGAAGTTAAGGTTAAAACCTTAGAGAATCTGGCAGACTACCTCGGAATCATGAAAATCGAAGAGCGTGCACTAATTATGGATGTGGAATATGCGGACTACTGGGATGACAAAGCACGGCGTGAAACTTTGAAGAGGTTTTCTATGGATAATACCCGCTGCATCATGGGAATAGGCAGAGCAATCCTAGATTTCGCCATGCAGCTTTCAAGCTTGGTAGGCCTGCCGCTGGATCACGTGGGCACAGCCGCTGTAGGGTTCAGAGTTGAATGGTTCCTAATAAAGCATGCAAAAAATCGCGGTGAATTGGTACCTAAGCGAGTTGAACAGCCCTATAGGCCCTATGCTGGAGCTGTTGTGCTCAGCCCGAAACCTGGGATACATGAAAACATAGCGGTTTTAGACTTTGCGTCAATGTATCCGAACCTCATGATAGCCTATAATATCTCCCCTGACACCTACATATCTCCAGAGGAAAACGTGCCTCCAGACAGCTTCTACGAAGCGCCTGAAGTAGGACACAGATTTAGAAAGGAACCTCCAGGATTCTATAAGGAGGTCTTATCGCATCTCATAAAGGTTAGGGAGGAAAATCGCTTAAAAATGAAAACTTATCCCCCTGAAAGTGTGGAATATCGTATTTTGGATGCGAGACAAAAAGCTGTTAAAATAATAACAAACGCCTCTTATGGTTATGCCGGATGGATTGGCGCAAGATGGTATATTAAACCAGTAGCTGAAGCAGCCACTGCATGGGGAAGACACACAATATTAACCGCAATTAGAATGGCGGAGAAGGATGGAGTGAAAGTTGTTTACGGAGACACTGATAGCATATTTATAGAATATGATTCTGAAAAAGTGGGGAGACTCGTCCAGAAAATTTGCGAAAAACTAGGCTTAGAGATTAGGCCTGAAAAAATTTATAAGAGAATCTTCTTCACCGAAGCGAAAAAGCGATATGCAGGGCTTATGCCAGACGGAAAGCTGGACATTGTTGGACTGGAAGTTATTAGGGGAGACTGGGCTGAAATAGCCAAGAAGAGCCAAGAGAAAGTCTTGGAAATAATTCTTAAGGAGCAATCGCCTCAGAAAGCTGTAAAATTCACCCAACAATTCATCTATGAGCTTAGGCAGAGAAGAGTCCCCTTTAGAGACCTAATAATATGGAAGACTTTAACAAAGCCTGTTGAGGAATACGCTGTCAAAGCTCCCCATGTGGAGGCAGCTAAAATGCTGGCGAAAAGGGGATGGAAGCTTGCCATAGGAGACAAGATTGGATATGTCGTGGTTTTGGGCACAGGCCGATTATATAAGAGGGTTAGGCCCTACATGTTCGCCTCTTACGATGAGGTAGACATAGAATATTATGTGTCAAATCAGATTGTCCCAGCGGTTGCAAGGGTTCTCGAATCTTTTGGTATAACAGAGGAACAGCTGCTTAAAGGTAGACCTGAGGACGTTGTGAGAGAGACGCGGAGGTTAACCGACTTCTTTGGCAAAGACTAATCTTCAATAATTTCTGGAAACGTGACCAATTGCAAGTTGTGATGCGGCTTCACGGATTCTGAAATACGCGCGGCGACAACACGTCTTATGTTTTTCTCACCAGCTATGTCAACTATTCTTTGGGTTATTATACCGTCAAAAACTACGGTGTCAACACCACTCACTTGCTGAAGCCTCTCTGCAAGCTGGCTTACGGGCAGCCTTTCAATTTGCTGCAGGTTTTCGTTGAAGAGAACAGCCTCCAGGGTGCCATTAAGCTCCTTTGCTATTTGAACAATCTCTTTTGGAACCTCGGCCTTAGGCTTTTCTCTTCGGATCTTAAGAATCTCTTCAATTGGCACTTTAGCTTCTAAAGCGTCAAAGATCTCTTTGCAGTTTAGCTCCTCAACCTCCTTACCTCTGGGAGCCCTTGCCACATATTTTATGTTTGTCACCTGCAAAAGCTCCTTAAGGATAAGGTCTCCGCCCCTATCTCCATCAAGGAAGGCTGTAGCCTCCTTTTCCTTACAGAGCTTCTTTATAGTTTCTGGAACTTTGGCGCCTTCCAGTGCTATCACGTTGTATATTCCGCAGCGCATCAGATTTATTACGTCAGCTCTCCCTTCAACAATTACTAATTCCTTAGAACTATCAACTTCCGGCCCTGCGGAAAGCTCCTCTGGACCATATTTTTCAATCTTCGCAGCTTTCAGGGTTTCAGCTATCTCCTTGAACACCTCGTCAATAGAAGGCATAGTTTCAATTGTCCACTGATGAAGGATTTCCTTAGCCCTATCAATTATAGCCTTCCTGCGAGCCTCTCTCACGTCCTCGATTTTTTCAAGAACCACTTTTGCAGAGCACGGTCCAACACGGTTTATGCTTTCGATGCTCGCGGCAATGAGGGCTGTTGAAACTCTATCTAGGCTTGTGGGGATTATTATAGTACCTGTTGTTCTATCCTGCTTTGACTGAAGTTCTATTTCGATTCTTCCAACACGGCCCGACTTTTGTAGCTCCCTAAGGTCAAGTTCAGGCCCGAAAAGTCCTTCCGTTTGGCCGAAAATAGCACCAATAACATCTGGTTTTTCAACTACACCTTCTATTTCGAATCTGGCGCGTATCACATACTTTACGGTAAGGGTTTGTGATGAACCCGTAAGCGTCACCTCCCTTAATCCATTATTAATTATTAGCTTGATTAGAGAGAATATTCCCTCAACTTTGTTATAGTTATTCTTTTGTACTATATTACCTTTATGCACCTAAAATGCCACTTGCGAGATTGCATGATTAAACTTTAAAAGTTCGAAGGCGCTCTGATATTCCAGAATTAAAGGTGAAATGAATGAGTAAGACCTCCGTGTTTTCGGGTTTTTATAAACTGAGCCCAAAGGAGAGATTGAGTTTTGTGAAAGAGTTTGCAGGTTTAACAGATGAGGAAGCAGCGCTCCTTCAAAATACTGGTTCTCTGCCACTTGATTTGGCGGATCGCATGATAGAGAATGTTATAGGCGCCATACCAATACCACTAGGAATTGCAGTAAACTTCCTCATCAACAATAGGGATTACTTAATTCCCATGGCTATTGAGGAGCCCTCAGTTGTAGCGGCGGCTAGCTATGCAGCAAAAATGGCGAGGGAGGGAGGAGGTTTCTTCACCAGCAGCACCCCACCAATAATGATTGGGCAAATTCAGGCCATTGGCATTCAGGATCCTTACGCGGCTAAAATGAGAATATTGCAGGCAAAGGAGGAGATTCTGAATAAGGCTAATGATCAGGATCCGGTGCTGGTTTCTGTTGGGGGAGGAGCCAAAGACTTAAACGTGAAGGTTATACAGACAACACTAGGACCTATGGTCATCACGGAATTGTATGTGGACTGCCGTGATGCGATGGGAGCTAACGCCGTTAACACCATGTGTGAAGCTGTTGCGCCGATTATAGAAAAAATATCAGGTGGACGGGTATATCTTCGCATAATCTCAAACCTTGCTGATAAGCGCCTGGCAAGGGCATGGTGCACCGTTCCAAAGGATGCTGTGGGCGGCGAAGAAGTTGTTGACGGCATTGTAGCGGCCTCAGCCTTTGCAGCGGCTGACCCTTATCGTGCCGCAACCCACAACAAAGGAATTCTAAATGGTATTATAGCAGTGGTGATTGCCACATGCAACGACCACCGTGCTGTGGAAGCTGGAGCCCATGCTTACGCCGCGAGAAGCGGACAATACACAACTCTTTCTACATGGGAGAAAAATGAGAACGGCGATTTAGTGGGCACGATTGAACTGCCCATGGCCGTCGGCATAATAGGCGGGGCTGTCCGAACCCATCCCATAGCAAGGTTATGCCTAAAAATACTTGGCGTAAAAACAGCTAACGAGTTCGCTGAGGTTTTGGCTGCTGTGGGCTTGGCGCAAAATCTCGGAGCCCTGCGAGCTTTAGCCCATGAAGGCATACAGAGGGGCCATATGTCCCTCCATGCAAGAAACATTGCCATAGCCGCTGGGGCCACAGGTGAACTCATAGACCTCGTTGCAGAGAAAATGGTTGAGGAACGTAAAATCCGCATGGATAGAGCGAAAGAACTCATTGAACAATATAGGTCCGCTTGTAAAGTCTAAAAGGGAACCGAACGATTTTCTGGTTTGGAGATCTGGAATGAAAATTATTCTAGGCCCAGCCTCTGCAGATTTAGGCTTGCGTGTAGCTCAAATGCTGAGCCTTGAGCCTCTAAGGGTTTCGGCAAAAACGTTTCCGGATGGAGAATCCTATGTAAGGATTGATGGCGACGTTGAAAATGAAGACGTTGTTATAATGCAGACCACAAGCCCACCCCAAGACACAAGGCTCATACAACTAGCGCTCATTGCAGATGCAGCCAAAAGAAACAAAGCAAGGCGGGTGATAGCAGCCGTTCCATATCTGGCTTATGCCCGCCAAGACAAGGTTTTCCTTCAAGGAGAAGCCGTAAGCATAGAGACCATTGCAAGAATGCTTAAAGCCGCTGGAATTGATGCGCTATTGACTGTTAACATACATCAAGAAAAAGTTCTGGAAAGATTTCCCTTTCCAGCCAAAAATCTTTCAGCCATCCCGCTTTTGGCAAAACATTTTAGGGACAGAGGGCTTGAAGGAGCCTTTGCTTTGGCCCCGGATAAGGGAGCAATATACATAGCTGAAGAGGCCAACAGAATCCTCGGAGGGGGATGCGGCTATCTTGAGAAGCATAGGGACCGCTACACCGGCCAGGTTAGCATCAAGAGAGGAGACCTTAATGTTGCGGGTAAAGTTGTTGTAATCTTTGACGACATAATAAGTACGGGTGGAACTATTGTCTCGGCTGCAAAAATTCTGAGGGAAAATGGAGCAGTCGAAGTTTACGCCGCTTGTGTACATCCACTCCTAGTTGGAGATGCTGAGAAACGAATTCTCGAAGCAGGAATAAGGGAAGTCATTGGAACTGACAGCGTTCCAAGTTCCGTAAGCAAGGTTTCCCTTGCCCCGCTCCTCTGCGACGCCCTTAAGGAGTTATAGATTGGCTAAACTGTTCTTTCTGTTATCCGG
>CAZAPQ010000066.1:0-6090 GCA_964487415.1 uncultured Candidatus Bathyarchaeia archaeon
CTTAGAGTTTTCTGCGATTATTTGGCTAGCACAACAGGAGCCAAAATAGCTTTGCTTCTGATACAACCCAAGAAAACGGATTTCGGGGAGGGGTTGTCACCCGAGCTTGGAGCTTCAGCGGAGAAAATTTCAAAAATCCTATTCGCCGCTCTTTCTCAAGTTCTTTAAAGGTTTAAGAATTAAATAACTGACGATGCATGGAAAAAAGGAAAAAGGTAAAGATGGAAAATTCAGGCTGTCGGGGCAGCTTTTAAGAGTTCCCTTAAAAGCTTCTTTGTGGACGCCATTCTAGATTTCTGGGCAAGGACATCTGTGGAAACCAAATCTAGCGCTTCTTCTGGACACCATTTTATACACTGGGGGCCGTCAGGCTTGTCCTTGCAAAGGTCACAGACAAATACAACCTTCTTATCTGGATGTAGTGTGATTGCCCCGAAGTCGCAGGCTTCAATACACCAGCCGCATCCATTGCATTTATCTTCATCCACTATTATTGTTCCATCTACATCTGATTGTTTCAACGCGTCTCTGGGACAGGCAGCTACGCATGGCGGATCCTCACAGAGCCTACAAGTTAATGAGACGTTGACTAGTGGATTTAGCCTTACAACCCTTATTCTAGATTTTAATGGGTTGAATGCCTTCTCCTTGGTCCATGCGCATATGTACTCGCAGACCTGGCATCCTACACATTTTTCTGGATCCACGGAAACGAATTTCCTTTCATGGATCTTTACCATATGATTCTCCTCCTAGTCCCTCTTGATTTTCGCCTCCACTATGGAGGTCAAGTCATCCATGCCTAGCTCCTTCAGTTTCTCTGGCGTTGGTATGCCATCTCTTGTCCAACCTCTAACCTCATAGTAGTCATCCAGCATCATGTTCAGCTCTTCCTGACTTACATATGCTCCTTTTGATGGTCCCTCGTCGGGCACCGGATAGTTCATAACCTTCCATGGCAGCGTATCATCCTTTCTGCTGAAACCTTCTCTGACATTTATAACCCTTGCAAGGTTGTTTATTCTCTCACCCTTAAGGCGCATCTCTTCAGGGGTGGTCTCAATGCCTGTTACAATGGTATAGAGCTTAGCGAAGTCCTCTAATTCCTTGTAGTATGTGCCTCTTGAGAACTTGCATACAATCATGGAGTCAATTATTGTGTAGACATCCTCTATGTCCTTAACAAATTTTGCTCTGCCCTTTTCATATTTTAGTCTGTTGAATTTGCCCTTAACATCGAAGGCGTAGCTGCCATGCCTATTATGATCGGCCCCTCTAAATGATACAGCATAGCCTAAGGCCGCCGTTTTAAGGCATCTCAAGTCATAGCCTGTAACCTCAACTCCCTTTATGTGCTGGGCTAGTTTCTCCGCGCCTTTTCCTATCTTCTCAGCGGCTATTTTCACTCCTTCAGCGAGGATGTCGCCTATCCCCTCACGCTTCCCCATCATTTCGAGAAGCTTTACCAACGCTTCATGATTGCCGAATTTGGCCTCTATTCCATTCATATCCTTCTCGGTTAATATGCCGTTTTCATAACAGTCCATGGCGAAGCCGACAATTACTCCTGCGCTTATTGAGTCCATGCCATAATAATTGCAGATTTCACTTCCTTTGATTATGGCGTCAAGCCTGTCCACTCCACAGTAGGGCCCTAAAGCCCAAAGTGGCTCATACTCAACCCTAGACATGGCGCCCTTATATGGGCCTTCCTTAACAACGCAAACGTGCTCGCATCTCATGGCGCAGGAACTGCATCCAATAATCTTCGCCACGAACCTCTCGTTCAGAAGTTCTCCACTTACCCTTTCGGCTCCTTCAAAATGTGCATTATTATAATTTCTCGTTGGCATGCAGTGCAGTGCATTATGCACTAGAACGTTTTCTGGGGTGCCTAAGGTTCGGTACTTCTTTGTGGCCGGGCCTTTCATCCTTTCATGGAACTCTTTTACAAATTCTAGAAATTCATCTGGTTTGGCAACTTTGACATCGTTGGTTCCCCTCATCGCTATGGCCTTCAGGTTCTTTGAACCCATAACTGCGCCTAAACCTGTTCTGCCAGCAGCCCTTGAAGTTTCATTCATTATGTTTGCTATTCGGACAAGCTTTTCTCCAGCCGGACCTATTGATGCAACCCTTATGTAGAAGTCCCCAAGCTCCTCTTTTATTGCATCCTCAGTTTCCTGCGGGGATTTGCCCCACAAATGTGTTGCATCTAAAATTTGAACGGAATCATCGTCAATCCAGACATAGACAGGCTTTTCAGCTTTGCCCTTAAATATGAGAGCATCATATCTAGCCCTTTTTAGTTCAGCTCCGAATGAGCCATGGGATAAAGATTCAGATATTCCATAACTTTCTGGAGACTTTGCCACAATAGCATGACCGTTCCCACCAGTGGGCCAGATGGAACCCGATGTTGGACCTGTCGCCACCACCAGTGCGTTTTCTGGACTGAAGGGATCAACCCCCGGCGGAGTGTGGTCCAGCCAAAGTCGCATGCCCAGACCTATGCCGCCAATATATTTTTTGGCATAATCCTCGTTTAGCGGCTCCGTTCGTGTCTTGCCCGTTGTCAGATCCACAATAAGAATTCTGCCGGCATATCCGTACCACATCACATTTTACCTCCAAACCCTTTTGAATTGATGATGAGGGGTTTTTCGATATATTAATCTATCTATAAAAATTCTCGGATCTGCATCAATCTAAAATGTTTAAATGTCCTCTATGTGAAACAGATATATCAAAGCATTCTCATTTAACAATAATGAGAATTAATGGGCGGGGGATCATGTTTGCGGGTTAAAGTTGAATATATTGGGCATATAAGGAAGTTAATTGGCAGCGAGAGAGAGGAAACCTTTGAGGTCCCCGAAGGCGCCCTTTTAGAGGACCTATTAAACATGCTGGCTGAAAAATATGGTGCACCGTTCAAAGTGGCCGTCTATGAGCCCGGAGACACGGATCTTAAGCAGGGCTTTATAGCTACAGTTAATGGTTACCTCATTAACCAATTAGATGGAGTTAGAACGAAACTGAAAAATGGCGACCACATAATTCTAACATCTGTTGTAAGCGGAGGCTAAATTCCAGCCTCAAAATTTTGATGATAAGCGTTTTATAAACGTGTATTTCGATATTGTCCTAAAGGTGAAGTTATTGAGGCGAATAGATATTTTGAAAAGGAAAAGTTTTGAAGAAAAGGATTTTGATGGCTTCTTGTTATTTAATGAGGTTAACATTTTATATTTTTCCGGATTTTACGGGGCATCATGCCTACTAATCCCAAAGGATGGTGAAAATAGGTTATACGTCTACAGCGTCAATTATGAGCAGGCCAAGGCTGAATGTAAAGATTTTAGAGTTGAATTGGTAAAGGGTGAGGAAAATTTTATAGATAAAGTTGCGGAGCATGTTAAGACCTTGAAAATTAGAATGCTGGCCTTTGACACGTTAAACGTCGAAAACTACCGCATACTTGCTGGAAGACTTAAAAATGAGGCGAAAATTAAGCCGCAAAGCGCCATTATATGGGGGCTAAGGAGAGTTAAGGATTCTGAGGAGCTTGAGCTCATGCGGAAGGCTTCGGAGCTAACCTCGATGGGAATGAAGGCTGCCTATGAGGTTATAAAGCCTGGCATTAGAGAATATGAGGTTGCTGCTGAAATAGAATATGCCATGAGACAGGGGGGCTCATGGGGAACGGCCTTCGAAACCATAGTGGCTTCAGGCCCAAGATCTGCATATCCCCATGGAGGATGCACTGATAGGCGTATTCAAGAAGGCGATCTTGTTGTTGTGGATATAGGCGCTGCATATCGCTATTACCGTTCGGATATGACTCGAACTTTTGTTGTTGGAGTACCGTCAGATAAGCAAAACAAACTTTACGAGATAGTTAAGCTGGCGCAGGAAAGCGCCATTAAAAACATTAGGCCCGGAGTGGAGGCAAAGGCGGTGGATGCCGCAGCCCGCAAAATCATAGAGGAGGCAGGCTACGGCGAGTTTTTCGTTCACGGTTTAGGCCATGGAGTGGGATTAGAGATTCATGAACCTCCAACCCTCAGCCGGAACAGTAGGAATAAGCTTGAGAGCGGCAACGTTGTGACTGTGGAGCCCGGTATATATTTGGTAGGCTTCGGAGGCATAAGGATTGAGGACACCGTTCTTGTAGGCGAATTTGGTGCTGAAAAATTGACATACGGTCAATATCCTTTCAAGGTTCCATAATAAATGAGTTAATTTATGAAATATGGATTAACTTTCATCAGCCTTAATAGATAGCGGCGAAAATGCTGAAGCACTCCGCTTAAACAATTAGCATATGTTAGGAAAAATTTAAAAGTTCGGTTCCTAAAGCCCTTCTTAAGGGAGAAGACGGGCACTTTGGTGTAGTTTTTCTCCCCCCGAACCACATCCCGTCTTCTCCCTTGTTCTGGTAAAGCTTAAGGATTTGATTTTCATAATTTAACCGAAGGTTATGTGGGTGGGATTATGGTTAAGATCTTGATAATTTATGACTCCAAAACTGGAAACACGGAGAAAATGGCTTTGGCCGTTGCCGAAGGCGCCAAGCAAGTGGATGGCGTGGAAGTTACTGTTAAGAGGGTTGAGAAAACGAACCTTGAAGACCTTATAAATGCTGATGGAATAATGATCGGTTCGCCCACATATTTTGGGCAAATGTCAGCTAAAATTAAGGCGCTCATAGACGAGTCCGTAAAGATTCATGGGAAACTTGAGGGCAAGGTAGGCGCAGCCTTCACAAGCTCCGGAGGAACAGCCACAGGTGCGGAGACAACGTTGCTTTCTATACTTCAGGCCATGCTAATTCATGGGATGATAGTGCAGGGTAGGGCCGACGACAAACATTATGGAGTGGCAGCCATAGAAAGTCCAAGCATAGAGGATCTTGAAAACTGTAGAGAGCTCGGAAAAAGAACAGCTTTACTCGCCAGGAAACTGGCAACTTAAGCTTTATATTAGGATTTTGTTGGCTAAATCGCTGTTTATGCTGCCTGAAAAGGATATTTATAATTAAGGCAGGCCTGAAGAGCTGACTTCAAAACCCATAAACGAGTGGGCCCGGCCGGACTTGAACCGGCGACCAACAGGTTATGAGCCTGTCGCTCTAACCTAGCTGAGCTACGGGCCCGACTTTCTTTCTGAAAAGAAAGTCGATTAAGAAATTTAGAGCTTTCGGTTTGAAGTGTTTCACAGTCTTGAGCTTCCATGTAGGTTAGAATGGAGCTTAAGGCTTCCTCACAAATCCGTGAGAGGTTTAAACCGTGTTTTTTGGCTTTCAGCACTAGGGTTTTAGGCAGGTAAAGGCCTACGGTTGTTTTGGCTTCTGTTTGCCTGTGGGATTTTCCTCGAGGAAACCTGCTTAGACTCCTCGAGGAAGCGGAATTCAAGCTCAATCCCTCTTTACTCACGCCAACGCCTCCTTATTTTGATTCTATCTCTTTTTGCGATTTGCTTTAAAAACCAATTCTAATCTTTTTTGTAAAGTTTTTATGTCTTCCTCTAGAAGTGTTATTACATCCTTCTCGAGAAGAATTTCTCTCCCTTCTTTTCCTCTTTCTCTTTTTCTTTAAGAAACTTCCTTAATCACTTCTTGTTCACAGGATCCTTTGATCTTAACATGCTGCGAATGTTAGGATACATGCTGCGAATGTTAGGATACGCACATCTCTAAACTCATCTCTTTATATCATGCTCATTTAAACTTTTACATGAAAATAAAGAGGCGATAAATTTGAAAGAAGCCGGAATTAGAAGAACTATGTGGCTTCCCAAAGAATTAGACGAAAAAGCCGAGGAAATACGCAAAAAGCTGGGCTTAGGGCGGAGCGGATTCTACCGTTTTGCAATTGTAGAATTACTCAAAGACATGATTAACAAAAACCCAGAGAAAAGCCCAACATAAAAGTTTAAACAAAAGTGGAAAAATGGAAGCCCCAAAGCAAAAAATAAACAAATCTAAGGATAAAAGCATTACTCTCATAGGCAAATGCGGAAAATGTGGAAAAAGCTTCGAAGCTGAGGCTGTTCTGCCCTTAATCCGCTATTTTGACATGGAAGGAA
>CAZAPQ010000067.1:0-9232 GCA_964487415.1 uncultured Candidatus Bathyarchaeia archaeon
GCTATCCCCTCCTCCTTGGAAGGCCTAAGAAAGTAGGCGTTGAAGCTTATTGTTGAATATTCTAATTCTGAAATATTCGGTTTCGGACGAAAAATATAATTACTAAAGTCTCATTTACCTGCCGGTGGCAGGTAAATAATATATTGAATTCCAATGTTAAATTTTCGGTTAAATGCTGGTGTGGAGAGGAAATCCCCTTATCCCAAGATATAATGGAGATGGGTCAGGCCATAGAAGCCCACGCGTTAATCCATGCAACGAGGGAAAAAGACGAGCGTAGGGCAGAGGAAGAGTTTAACCGTGTACAGGACAACCTAATAAAGCAGCTATTCGAATTACTGGCTTCAATAAAGTAAAACAGGGTCAACGTAACACGCTTGCAATTATTGCCCTCCACGAATCTTCTTCATTATTAGGCTTAGTGCATAAGCTGATGCTCTGTCCCTAGAAACCCTTTTATGGATGGCGAAAACCTAGATGAATGGTCTTTAACGGAGTGTCTGTTGGTTGAGTCGGGAGGATATTAAGGCTGTTTTGGAGCCTAGATCCGTGGCGGTTGTAGGAGCCTCTAGGCAGGAGGGTTCCGTTGGAAAACGCATACTCATGAATATCATAGAAAGCGGGTTTAAAGGCCCCGTTTACCCCATAAATCCCAAGGCAAGCGAATTATGCGGTTTAAAGTGTTACCCATCCATTCTTGATGTAGAACAGCCCGTCGATCTAGCCGTTATAGCCGTCCCAGCAGCCATAGTTCCCGAAGTTGCAAGGCAGGCCGGGGAGAAAGGCGTCAAAGGCCTGGTGGTCATATCAGCCGGATTCAGAGAAATAGGCCAGGAAGGAGCAAACCTTGAGAAGGAACTCCTTGACGCTTGCAGAAAATATGGCATGCGGATGGTTGGCCCCAACTGTTTAGGCGTCATAAACACCTCTGTTCCCATAAACACTACATTCGCCTCATCAAAGGCTCTGCCAGGGAGAATCGCCTTCCTCTCCCAGAGCGGAGCCCTATGCTCGGCTGTCCTCGACTGGGCACCCATGGAGGACATAGGCTTCAGCGTCATAGTCAGCCTGGGCAACAGCGCCGACCTAAACGTCATCGACTTCATAGAGGCCCTAAAAGACGACCCTGCAACCCGCGTAATCGCCTGTTATGTAGAGGGAATAAACGATGGCGAGAGATTCCTCAAGGTTGCCAAGGAAACTTCAAGAACTAAGCCCATAATAATCTTCAAAGCAGGCGTAACAAACTTTGGAATTAGGGCGGTTTCATCCCACACGGGATCAATGGCCGGAAGCGCCGTGGCCTACGAAACGGCGTTTAAGGAGGCCGGTGTCATAAGCGTCGGCTCTGTTGAGGAATTGTTTGACAATGCCAAGGCCTTTGCATATCAGCCTATCCCCCGCGGCAGAAACGCTACAATTGTAACAAACGCAGGCGGCCCCGGAATAGTGGCCACGGACAACTGTGAAAAGCTGGGTTTAAATCTTTCATGGCTATCTACAGAAACCATTGGAGCCCTCCGGGCCTTTCTGCCGCCACAAGCTTCAGTCATAAACCCCGTGGATGTGCTTGGAGACGCGTCGGCTGAACGTTACCTTAAAGCCTTACAAGCCGTTTTAAGAGACCCCGGCGTTGACGCCGTCCTGGTTATACTAAGCCCCCAAGCGGTTACAGATCCCCTTAATACCGCTGAAGCCATTATTCAAGCCCATAATGAGAACCCTGAAAAACCCGTTTTGGCAGTTTTCATGGGCGGCGAAACTGTGGCTAAAGCGGTGAAACTTCTAAAGGAGAATCGTATACCCGTATACGAGTTTCCAGAGAAGGCGGTTAAAACCCTCCGGAGCATGGCGTTATATGGGGAATTCATCAGCGAGCGCCATGAAGAGGCGCTTCCAGAATTTGAAAGGGACGTCGCGGCTGTTAGGAGGATCATAGAAAGGGCCAGAATTGAGGATAGAGCGGTCCTTCTAAGCCCAGAAACAAAGGCCATTATGAAAGCCTATGGCATAACGGTTCCAGAGGGGGGATTCGCCCAGAACCTTAAGCAGGCAATAACAATTGCCAACAGTATAGGCTACCCTGTAGCCCTGAAAATTGTTTCGCCGCATATAATGCACAAAACAGACATCGGCGGCGTGGCATTAAACATTAAGTCAGACTACGAGCTTGAAAACGCCTATGACGCCATGATGAGGAATGCTGCGATGCTTATGCCCCAAGCCCGCGTATATGGGGTTGAGGTTCAAAAAATGGTGCCTCAGGGTAAGGAGGTCATAGTGGGCGTTCACAGGGATCCCCAGTTCGGACCCCTCATAATGTTTGGGCTTGGGGGAATTTACGTCAACCTTATAAAAGACGTCAGCTTCAGGCTGGCGCCCCTAAGCAGAAGGAAGGCATACGAAATGATAATGGAAACGAAGGCCTACTCGCTTCTCCGGGGCTTTAGGGGCGAAAGCCCCTCAGACATAGAGTCAGTAATCGATGTTCTACTTCGGGTTTCAAGGCTCATCATGGACTTCCGGGAAATCGCCGAGCTGGATATTAATCCCTTATTCGTCTACGAGAAGGGGAAAAACTCTTTAGCCTTGGACGTCAAGATAACCCTATCGTTCAAAGGGTGATGAATGCTTGCATGAAAAGCCCCTGAAGATTTGTGTAACCTCCCCTAGAATAGAGCATTTCGGCAAAACTGCCTTCTGCCTAGGGCTTTCCCAAGTTTTAATGGATGAAGGTTTAAAGGTGGGATACTTTAAGCCCTTCAGCTGGAGCAACATCACCTACGGAAACATCAGAACAGATGAAGATGTCCTTCTAATGAGGGAACTTCTCGGAGCTCAGGAAGACTTAAGGGTGATGTCGCCCATACAGCTTGGATACCATTACCTCGAGAAACTGAGCAGCATGGACCGCGACATAGTTCTCGAAACTATAGAAGAGAACTTCAAAAAGCTGGCTGAAAATAAGGACCTTGTTATAGTTGAAATGCTGCGGGACGTATTTTTCGGCAGCTCAGCGAACCTCTCAGCCTTGGAAATATGTAAACGTCTAGGCCTAAAAGTCCTTATGGTTTCCTCCATCCACACAGACGCGGTGACAGATGAAATAGTCGCGGAGAAAAACCACGCTTCATGGACTGGCGTTCCCTTCCTTGGACTTGTAATGGACGGCGTTGCAGACGCCGACATGGACAGAATCAAGCGAATCTACTTGCCTCTCCTAGAAAAAAATGGCGTCAAAGTTTGGGGAATCATACCAATTAAAAGCGAGATGCGAAGCCCAACGGCATTAGAAATCAAAGAGCTTCTGAACGCTGAAGTGCTTGCATGCGAAGATAAGCTTGGAGAGGTTATCGTTGAAAGATACCTTATAGGGGCTATGACGCCAGACGCTGCCCTAAAATACTTTAGAGCTTCACCTAGAAAAGCCGTCATTACCGGCGGAGACAGGCCGGACATATGTCTCGTAGCACTGGAGACAGATACCTCTATGCTGCTTCTCACAGGCAACATTCACCCAAGCCCCGTAATCCTCAACAAAGCCCAGGAGAGAGGCGTCCCAGTGCTGCTTGTTCCTTACGACACATACACCACCGTAAGAATGCTTCAGGACATTGCTGGCAAGATAAAATACAGCGACAAAAGACGGATCAAGCTGGCCAAACAGCTTGTGGCAGAGAACGTTGACTGGAGGGGCTTGCTAACGCGCCTTCAAGAGGCCTAGCCAGAATAATAACAAAAATAGCTTCAACCAAAAGGCCGCAGCCCCTAGAGGGCCAAATTATTAATTGCAAAACTAGATGATATTTTCTAATTTACATTTTTATTTTCGTGTTTCCCCTTTAATATTGGGGGTGATTGGTTGCCCCATCACTGTTTCAGGTTCGGGCCCTTCGGTTTCGACATTTGGGGTCCAGTTTGGTGGATGCCAGGCTGGATTGACATTGAAAGAACCGCCGACGAGGTCATCTTAACCTTAAAAATTCCCAGAGACGTCAAGAAGGAAGAAGTTAAAGTCGAATACAGGGATGGATGGATCAGAATAAGATTCCCCAGAAGACGCGGCGGAAAATGGGAAACAATCCCGGTGGAGTGAAAACGCATTCCATGCGCGTGACAACCCCTACCCTTTAACCAAAATATGGTCTGGTGAACAGCGTTGATTGAGTCCTATGACTTTGGCATGATGATCATTGATGGGAAACGCTACACAAGCGACCTCATAGTTTTCCCTGAAAAGGTTTTAAGCGGATGGTGGAGGAGGGAGGGCCATCAGCTCTGCGTCGAGGACTTAAAAGAAGTTTTCAAGAGGGCGCCACCTCCTGAAGTTTTAGTTGTCGGCACGGGCTATTCTGGACTTGTCAAAATCTTGCCTGAAGTTGAAAAGGCCCTAAAGGAGCGGGGGATAAGGCTCATAGCCCAGCCGACCGGTGAAGCCTACAAAACGTTCAACGAGCTTTTAAAGGCCGGCAAAAGGGTGGTCGGAGCCTTCCACCTTACATGTTAACTACATTAGCTTTGATTATGCCTCTCCAAACCCATGGACAATACGATTATTATAAATATTTGGGCAGCTGTCCTTTTTCAAGGTGGCCACGATGCAGCTTTCTGAATTTGCGGTATCTGCATCATCATTATGCAAAGTATATCAAATGGGAGGGGATTTTGTTGAAGTCCTCAGAGGCGTTGACTTCGCCGTTAAAATGCGCGATTTCACCGTAATCACGGGTCCTTCAGGCTCAGGGAAAACAACGCTTTTAAACATTATTGGAGGCATTGACAAGCCTACAAGCGGAAAAATTTTCGTTTTTGGAGAGTGTTTAAGCGATAAGAATGAAGATTTTCTAGCTGATTTTCGCTGCCGTAAAATTGGTTTTGTATTTCAATCTTACAATCTTATTTCGACTTTAACAGTTGCCGAGAATATTGCGTTTCCAATGGGATGGGTTAGAAACCAGAAAATCACATAAGAGCTCGTGTCGAGGAACTTTTAGAAGCCATCGGCCTACAGCATAGGGCAAACCATTTCCCATTTCAACTTAGTGGTGGCGAACAGCAACGTGTAGCCTTTGCCCGTGCATTGGCAAACGATCCGCCCTTGCTTCTCGTCGACGAGCCAACTGGAAATTTAGATGTAAAAACAAGCCTAAAGATTGTTGAGATACTCCGCAAACTGAAGGAAAATGGAAAAACCATAATTGTTGCAACCCATGACGAGAGAATAATTCGATTGGCAGACCAAAAACTGCTTTTGGAAGATGGAATGTTGGTGCCGTTTGATTGAGTGAAACCTTCTTTCCAGTAAATGATTTAATGCGTAGAAAACTTCAAACAATCCTCGTCATCACCAGCCTATCCTTATCCCTTGCATCAACGCTCTTTCTATTATTGTCCAGCGATAAAATCGGTTTTGGAATTTCATTAATGGTTGAGGGAAGATTATCAGCTGGCTTTTCAATTGTCTTTTCCCGTTTCATAATATTCATATGCCTTTTAGTCTTCACAGCCGGAGCAATATTCATTTCTTTTATGGTTTTTGCCATGATGGCTCAGAGAATCCGAGATATTGGACTTATGAGGGCGGCTGGCTGTCCAAACAACTTAATTTTCGGATATTTCATGAATGAACTTTTAATCGTCGCGTTCATCAGCTGTTTCCTAGGCGTAATTTTGGGACTATCCATCGATTTCGCATTAGCCAACATTTTAAAAGTTTCAGGCTTCCAAATTTCGCAGAAACCAAATAATTTTTGGCTTGTTTTGCTGGTCTCTGCAACGTATTTCATTCTTTTGCTGGTTTTTGGATTAAAACCGATTTTGAATGCAGTAAAAATTGAGCCTGCAAAAGCGCTGTCGCCAACCTATTATTTAGGGGTAAATGCAGAGTCCAGTTTCAGGATTTTTTCAAAACACGGTTTAACATTTAAACTTGCCTTGCGCAGCCTTTTCCGCCGCAAATCAGCAACCATTCGTATCCTATCATGCCTGACAACGGTTTTCCTCCTTGTAACAGTGGCCGTTGCTGGAGGAATAATTGCCGACCAAACAACCAAAAGTTGGGTTGAAAAAGCCGTTGGAAAAAAGGTTATATTAATAGCTCATAGGGAAATGTGCAGTCAATACACGCTTTTGCTCTCAAAATTTTACGAAAACAAAGAAATAGCCGCATTCAACTACACAGAATCAAAGTATTCGATACCCAAAGAAATCATCAACCAGTTAAATTTGATGTCTGATAATATAAGCATGGAAACAAGGCTGATTACATTTAAGCGTATAAAAGAAGTTTCAGGATACATAATCGACTCTGAAACTGGAGCCATAACCTCCGTTGGCAAAGACCGAGAAGGCGAATCTCTAATTGTTGGCATCGAACCTGAAAAAACACTTGGCGAATGGTTTATGGAAGGCGAATTCTTCATGGAAGGACAAAGCGGGAAAGCCGTTATCGGTGATTCAATAGCCAATAAAATGTTCACCATGCCCTTAAATCAAAGTATACGGCTGTACGGGCACTATTTCGACATTGTGGGCGTCTGCTTGGACCCAATCAACAATGGAAACGTTACATATGTGCCATTAAAGGATTTACAAAACATTCTTGACGTGTCCGAACCCAACCTCATAATGGTCAAGGTTAAACCTTCAGCCAACCGCGCAGCGATTCTGAACGAGATAAGGGCGAAAGTTAAAGCCTTAAATTCAAATTTTGAAGTCCTAGAGCTAGACGAAGAATTAAGCAAATGCTTGGCTTTTCTTGGCTATATATGGTTCACAATAATGTTTTTGCCATCACTCTCTTTAGCATCAGCCGCTTTATGCTTTATTGGCTATGTAATGTTGGCTATAACCGAACAACATCAAGAGTTCGGCATTTTGCGAGCTTTAGGAGCCAAACCCAAGACCATCTTTAAGATCATCGCCATACAAAATCTTGTGGTTTTGCTCTCAAGCTACGCATGTGGAGTATCCTTCGGAATAATAACTACCCTATTGATTCTGGTTCAAAAACCGATAGTAACAAGCTACACGGTTATTCAAATAGCCGGATGGCTACTAGCCGCTTTAACGACAACATTTATCCTAAGCTTATACCCAGCTGCAAGATTTGCAAGAAAGCCAACGCTCGAAGTTCTCACACAGCCCTAAGATGCAACGGGACGGGGCGACGGACATATAAAACCTTAAAATTACCATGGCAAGAATTTTATGAAATAGTTATACTGCTCTCCTTCATTAATAATTCTTTAGCCATCAGTAGATCAACGTATTTCTTGGCCCTATATGGGTTTAAGTTGCATCCTTGAATAAGTTGGGTGATTCTTCTCGGCTTAAACGATCCAGAAGCTACGCAATGTATAAGTAGCCTATCTTGGAGAAAACGGAATAAACCAATAGTAATCCAGCAATATTAATAAGACAACTCCTATTCTAAATCAGTCCATAGGTGTGCTTTGGTTAAATATACGTATATTATTCTGTGGCTTTTTAGTTGTAAGCGATTTTTCTGCAGAATTTTTCATGATCTTCGAGAATGTATAATGCATCATGTCGTATAAGTTAAAATGCTTTTTAAGTTGCTTTGAATTTAATATTCTCGATGATACTGGAATTACCTAGGCGTGTGGAGCATTTCGGCGCCGTTCGATTTCATGATACGCAAAGGGTTTATGAGTTAGACTCTGGCATGAGGAAATTTCCAACAAAGGCCAGAGAGGCAGTGGCAACCATATCAAGTGAGGATATAGGGAAAATTAATCAGAAAATGGCGATTGTGGTTCCTATTAAAGACGAAAGGCTGAGGCTTTTGGAGGGTGTTCTAAGCGGGATCCCCCATGATTGCCATGTAATTGTAGTTTCAGGCAGTAAAAGGCATCCCATAGATAGATTCATGATGGAAGTGCAATTGCTGAAGCGGTTTAATCATTTTGTGGGTGATGAGATTCTAGTAATACACCAGCATGATCCAGGTCTATCGGAAACTTTCAGAAGCGTTGGTTTTGATTCTATCCTTGACGAAACTGGGTCTGTTAGAAGGGGTAAGGCTGAGGCCATGTTCATAGGCGTGCTGCTTGCAAAGATGCTTGGTAAGGAATATGTTGGTTTCATAGATGCCGATAACTATGTGCCAGGTGCTGTTCACGAGTATGTAGAAATTTATGCGGCTGGTTTCAGCCAAGCCGAAAGCCCATTTTCTATGGTTAGAGTTTCATGGATTTACAAACCTAAAATTGCAGAGAATGAGTTGTTCTTCGCCAAATTCGGAAGGGTTTCAGCAGTTTCCAATGATTGCATTAACCTGTTGATTTCAAGTTATACTGGCTTCGGGACAGAAATTATCAAGACTGCCAACTCGGGAGAGCATGCCATGAGCATGCAGCTAGCTGAGCTCTTGTATTACGCATCGGGATTTTCTGTTGAACCATATGAGATAATCAACATTATGGAACAGTTTGGAGGGGTAATCCCTGCCCCTTCTCAAGCTGCCTCTCAAGCTGCATTATTAGGAGTTGATGTTTTTCAAATAGAGAGTCGAAATCCACATTTGCATGAAGAGAAGGGAGAAGGACATATCAACGAAATGCTTCTATCATCCATAGGCGCCATATATCACTCCCAAATCTGCCCGCCAAAGTTGAAGGAGAGTATTGTTTCCATATGCGCAAGGCACGGCTTCGAAGTTAAGGTAGGAGAAATTCCAAATCCCGCAAAGATCAGACCTCCATGCGAGGTGGATATCACTAAATTTGCTACTGAAGTGCAGAAAAACTCCCAGACTTTAATAGAGCTAAAATAGTAGTTGGAGGTTTAGAAAGCCATTTCAGGGCTTGTAGCCTTTGACATGGATGGGACTCTCCTCGACGGAAGAGTTATCTATGCTATAGGCCACAAGCTTGGATTTACGTCTGAAATCGAAAAAATCACCAATTCCTCAAAGATTCCATATGAGAGGTCGCGGAGAATTGCAAAATTGCTTAGAGGCTTGACCGTTTCTGAGTTCAATGAAATAGTCAACGCCATACCCCTTATGAAGGGCGCGGTGGAAACCGTTAAACAGTTGAAAGACAAAAACTACAAGGTTGGGATAATAAGCGATAGCTACACGCTGGCAACGGAGGTTGTGTCACGTAGGTTAAAAATGGATTTTCATATAGCAAATATACTGGAAGTGAAGAACGGTGTTATAACAGGCTTTTTAGAAATGCCAATGGGTTGGGAAAAAATCGGATGC
>CAZAPQ010000068.1:0-29983 GCA_964487415.1 uncultured Candidatus Bathyarchaeia archaeon
ATTTTTACCTATCTCCTCAGGTTTTCCATCCGCTATTTTCATCCCTTGATGAAGCACCATAATACGGTCAGATATCTCCATTATAGCCCGCATATTATGCTCGATCATGAAAATTGTAATTCCCTCATCGTCCCGCAACTCTCGGATAATTGTAAGCATTTGTCTGGTTTCAGTAGGATTCAAACCGGTCATGGCCTCGTCTAACATTAGAAGCTTAGGCTTTGTAGCAAGCGCCCTTGCTATTTCGAGCATCCTAAGCTCAAAAGTTGTCAAATTTGAAGCGGGCACAGCGCTTTTCTCAGCCAATCCAAACTTCTCAAGTATTTCCTGAAGTTCTTTTTCATAATCTGGGGATTTTCCACTTTCACTTCGCCCGAAAACTGCGGCTGATAAGACGTTCTCATATACTGTCATATTAGGAAACGGTTTTGGTATTTGAAACGTCCTAGCCAACCCCAGCTTGCAGATTTTATAAGGCTTCATACCGCTAATTTTTGCGCCCCTAAACCTTATAACTCCAGAAGTGGGCGTGTATACTCCCGATATTACATTAAAAAGCGTAGTCTTACCAGCTCCATTGGGTCCGATCAGCCCAACAATTTCATTTTCATCCACATAAAAATCCACATCGTTTAAGGCAATAAGCCCGCCGAAATGCTTAGACACACCAGATCCTTCAATGAGTCTCATAGAACCACCATGCCGGCCACCCTATATGCACTTTATTGTTTTCTTACTAGTTTTCCATAGTAATTCGTATATAAAATTTTGTTTATTTTACCTAGTTCAAGGCTCGAATGCTAAAAATTTTTATATTTAAAATTGAACCTAAGAGTGGTGTTTAATATGCCTCTGACATTAAAAGTTCGGGACGTAATGGAAAACGGCGTTGTTACTCTTGAAGAGAATTTAAGCGCTAAACACGCATTGGATGCAATGCTAGAACATGGGGTGTGGTCGGTGGTTGTAAGCGCCAAAGGCTTACCCGTAGGGGTTGTCACAGAACGAGATATATTAAGAAGGGTTATAGCAAAGGGCAGAAACCTCGCTGAAGTGCAATTGAGAGAAATTATGTCATGCCCCTTAATTACAATAGATCCTGACGCACCATTAGGTAAAGCATGGGAAATTATGGTGGAAAAGGATATTAGACGACTTTATGTCGTAGAGAAGGGAAAGATCATTGGCAGAGTAACACATAAAGGGTTGTTCCAAAAACTGTTAGACGCACTAATTGCATTAAGTTCAATGAAATACTTAATGTAGATCTAACATATACCAACTATGATCTCCCACAACGGTTTATTATGTATGCATCCTATGTCTGGCGCCTTTACATTTCCATTAAAGTAGCTATAAGCCCTTGCACGGCATCCTCCGCATATATACTTGTCCGGGCATGATCCACATCCAACCTCCCTGCCATTTACAATATATTTTTCAAGGTCATCTCTTCTACGCAATTGCCATAGTAGTGGATGATTGCCCCATATTTCCTCAAAATCGTCTTTGAGAATGTTGCCCAGAACTGTATTGCTGTTTGTTGGGAAGAATACGCATGGTTTTATATCGCCGTTAGGCTCCACTGCACAATACAATCTTCCGGCACCGCATCCTCCTAGGAAATTTGCAACATTCTCCACGCCCTTTTTCGCTGCGTAATGGGCTTCAACCATAAATTTTTCGCCGTACCTCTCAGAAAGCTCCTTAGTAACGCTTGCATATTGGGGGCAAGTGCTGAAAAACTTATCAACCTTAACATTGGACTTGCCCTTCTTGATTTCCTCCTCCTTAGCCCTCAAGTATAGTCCGATTATTTCCTTGCCAATCATCTCCAAAACGTGCAACCGCTCTTCTGGTGTTAAGTCCAACTCAACATGGGCCTTAGCTCTACCAGTTGGAATATAATTAAAGTGCATAAATCGTACATTTAATTCCTTAGCTAACTGCAGTATCTTCTCAGCCTCCGCTAGGTTGTCCCTGTGGATAACCGTTGCAATACAAGTGTCTATGCCCTCCTCTGCACAGTTTTTAACCCCTTGAATTGCCTTTTCAAAGGCTCCAGGCACTCCTCTGAATTCATCGTGGGTTCGCGATGAAGCTCCATCTATGCTGATCTCCACATACTCGATGCCGGCTTCTTTAAGTTTTTTAGCATTATCCTTAGTTATTAGGGTTCCATTAGAGGCGACACTAACGTATGGTATGCGCCTCTTAGCATAAGCAGCCAATTCAAAGAAATCCTTCCTGGCAAGCGGCTCGCCTCCGCTGAAGGAAAGCGCGGGCAACCCGATCCCAGCAATTTTTGAGAGGACGTCTATCACCTGCTTAGCTTCATCTGTTGAAAGCTCACGACGCTTCCCTCCGCCAGCATCCTCATAACAGTGCTTACACCGCAAATTACAAAGGTAGGTGAAGTTCCATACGATCTCAAAGGGTCCTGCTGGAGTGAATGGCACTTGTATACCGTACTTTTTAATGCCTTTCATCATTAGGCCAAATCCCTTTAACCAAGCATCACGATAGCGATCTTGGATAAACTGCTTTCTCATGAAATCCTTGTCCACTTTCAGAAGGCTGCTGCCAACATTATAGAACGGTCTTGCAAAGTTTCGGATCATATGCTGACATGTAGGGCATAACGAAACAGGCTCGCCTAGGAAATCCCTTAAGGAATTTAGAAGGAGGTCGCCATCCACGGGGCACTCCTTATCGAAGCGGCTTATCAAATACTTCAAGACCGGGTTGGCGACGATCTCAAGCAAAGCATTTTCAATATTATCCACATACAAATTTTTCACCTGCCTACCCATTAACACTTATACTTTAAGTAGGCCCCTAACCTTCTCCTCACGCTATCTTTATCAAGACTTTATAATAAAGGCTGATAAACCTTTGCATCCCACTAAATTATTGACAAGCAAAAATAATCTACATGGACATGAGAATTATTGACCAGCGCGGTGTCAGAAAATGGTCAAGTTTGGGGTTTTTATTCCATTCTACGCCTTTGGCCTAGATGCATGGAAAAACTCCTCCTTCGAGCAGATCAGAGAAATTGCAATAGAGTGCGAAAAACTCGGCTATCATTCGATATGGCTTGATGACCACCTAATGTACGGACAAACGTCCATTCTTGAATGCTGGACAGTTCTTTCGGCGCTTTCAGCAGTAACGGCGCGCATAAGGCTCGGCACTCTAGTGCTTTCCGCTGCCTTTAGAAAACCCGCTGTGCTAGCGAAGATGGCTGCTACGCTTGACGTAATCACCAACGGCAGGCTTGAACTTGGACTTGGAGCCGGCGTTCAAAAAGAAGAACACATTGCATATGGGGTTTCCTTCCCAAGCCTGAAGGAGCGGGCGGACCGTCTAATGGAAGCCGTAGAAATAATAAAGGCCCTATGGTCCGGAGAGGAAACAACATATCATGGCCAATATTTCGAAGTGGAAAAGGCTATATGCTTACCCAAGCCTGTTCAAGCGCCGCATCCGCCAATAGTAATAGGTGGGAGAAGCGAACATCTGTTAAGAGTGGCTGCAAAGCATGCAGATAGATGCGACTGGGGTCCGCTTTCATTAAGGCAATATAAACATAAGCTGACAACTTTTGAGAAATACTGCAAAGCCTTTGACAGAAACCCTGAAGAAGTGGAGAAGGCATGCTGGCTTGGAAGGACAATTTACATAGCAGCAAACAGAAAAGAGCTTGACGAGAAAATTTTGAAATGGAAACCTAGGGATATCTCCACGGAAGCATTTAAAAGACAAATTTTTGCGGGTACCCCTGAGGACTTCATACATGAAATTCAGAAGTGCATAGATATGGGCATAAACTTTTTCATGTTATATTTCGGAGACCTGCTGGACAAGAGTAGCCTAGAAATGTTCGCCAAAAAAGTACTTAAAGAATTCTAAAGGCGACCAGTCTAAGCGAGCCTGTAAAGGTTTCCGACACTGTTCCATACAAAGGATTCTGACATTTCTTTAGCTATGGCGAAAGCTCCCCTCCAGCCTGTACAGTGGCAAGGTGCTAAAAGCTTGGGCTTCAGCTTTTTAAGCTCCATAACCGTTTGATTTATTCGGGATTCAGCGTCTCTTCCGGAAAGGTGAAAACCGCCTATTATAGCATAAACCGTTTTAACGCCTGTTAACTTTTGTGCGTGTATAGCTGTGTTAATTATGCCTGAATGGGCGCAGCCAGAAATCACAATTAGGCCTTTATTTTTTAAGTTTATTATGAGCGCGCGGTCGTCCCAGATCCATGGATCAGGCCTCCAGTGTTTACCTTCTAAAACCCTATGCTGCGGATAACCCTTCTCGAAGAATGTTACCCTTGGAATCTCGCCGGTCACAAGCGCGTGGCCACCGGCAATCATGTATGGCTCCTTAGTTTTAACGTATCTTGCCGGCTTAATTTTCTCCTCGTTAGGGAATTTTGGATGCTTCCTAATAGTTCCATCAGGATTAGCGATTCCGCGGGTTTTAAAACAGGCCTCATGCAAAATAACGGGCAAATTCTCCTTTCCAATAGCCTTTGCCACAGCAGGCAAACCGCCAAAATGATCATAATGCCCATGGGAAAGAATTATACATTCCACCTCAGCCAAGTCTAACCCCATTCTACGTGCATTGAAAAGCACGCCCCGAGGGCTTATGCCAGCATCAAAAAGCAAATTATGCAACTCGCTTCCGCCGTAAACACGTATGAGCATAGATAATCCATGCTCGGCTATTGGAGCACGGGGCAAACGTTTCACCCATTCCCTAATTCCTTTAACCTCCTCCCTCCTAGTTGTCGACAAAAGATCCACCGAGTTATCCATTAGGCAGACTACTTCAACACAATCTGATTCCTTCAGGGATAAAGGAGCATGCCCGCCCAATTGAGCCTCTCCAACTGCTCTTTGACTTTCATACCTCGAATCCAATTTTAGCTAATTCCTCCAAATCTTACTTTTTTGTTGATTAAAGCGTTAATCCACAATTACTGGAGAGACGATTTAAAGTTATCAGAAGTCAAGCCTCGAGGTTTAAAATATACGATTCGTCGTAATGTTTAAATATACGATTGGTCGTACTTTTTTGGCATGCAAAAAACTGGATACAACATGGAAATCACAGAAACCACAGAGGAATACCTTGAGACTATTTATAAGTTGCAAAAGAAGGATGGTAGAGCACGAACTAAAGATTTGGTTAGACTGTTAAAGGTTGTTCCAGGGTCTGTCACTAACACTATTGAGCGGCTTGAAAGAGAGGGATACATAACACATGAACCCTATAAAGGCGTAAAGCTAACGGAAAAAGGGGAGAAACTAGCCTTACAAGTAGTCAGGAGACATAGACTTTCCGAGCGATTGTTAACCGATATTCTCCATATTGAATGGTATAAAGTGCACGATGCAGCTTGCAGATTGGAACATGCCTTTACCATAGATCTTGCGAAAAAAATCGAAAAGGTTTTAGGGCATCCCAAAATGTGTCCGCATGGAAACCCTATACCGACAGAGCTTGGCGAAATAATTGAAGAAAAAACAGAACCCCTAGTCAATTTAAAGTCAGGTGAAAGCGCTGTAATAGCCAAAATAGCTGAAGAAGAAAATGGCATGCTAACATACCTCGCTACAGTCGGCATAAAACCCGGAGTTAGAATAGAGGTTTTAAAGAAATCTCCAGGCAATAAAGTCATAATAAAATTGGGAAACAAAAGCCATGAACTTAGCAAACGCATAGCATCCATCATCGAGGTAAGAAGAGGGAAGTAGCTTTTATGGAGCAACAAAGAGTCCCAGATAGGCTGGAAATACCGCTAACATCATTAAAAGAAGGCGAAATTGGAATAGTATCATCAATTAAGGGAGCATACGGAAGAGGAGGCAGAGCAGGACGGGGATTTGAGAAGCGACTAATGGACATGGGGTTAACCCCAGGAACCGAGATTATAGTCGTGAAATCAGCTCCATTTCATGGTCCGATAGAAATTTTAGTAAGGGGATCAAGGCTTGCACTGGGACGGGGCATGGCCGAGAGAATTTTTGTGGTGAAGAAGGAAAATGTCTAAAAAGAAAATAACAATGGCCTTGGCTGGGAATGCAAATGTGGGAAAGTCGGTCATATTTAACCATCTTACCGGTCTACACCAGCACATAGGCAACTGGCCAGGAAAAACTATTGAAAAAGCTGAAGGGACGTTGCACTATAAGGGTTATACAATTGACGTAGTTGACCTTCCCGGGATATATTCGCTATCAACATATTCGCTTGAGGAGCTTATTTCTCGGAAATATATAGCCGTTGAAAGACCCGACGTCGTGGTAAATGTTATCGACGCCTCTGTTTTAGAGCGAAACTTGTTTTTCACTTTGCAACTAATGGAGCTTGAAACCCCAATGGTAATAGCGCTAAACCAAATGGATATCGCGAAAAACAAAGGAATAAAAATTGATGTGGAGAAACTGGAAAAGCTTCTAGGAGTCCCTGTTGTCCCAACAATTGCAATAAAGGGTATCGGAATCACTCAGCTTTTAGATAAAGTTATTGAGATGGTCGAAAAAGGGCGAAAAGAAATTTTTCAAATAAAGTATGGAAGAGAGATTGAGGAGAGAATAGCCAAAATCGAAGAAATGGTTAAACGCATACAATTTTACTATCCCTCCCGTTATGCGGCAATAAAATTATTGGAAGGAGATGAAGAAATAGAAAGGGAAATAGCCAAAATAGACCCACAAATAGTTTTGTTTGCCAAAAGACTTGCAAAAGAAATAGAGGAAATTCACGATCATACATGCTCAACGGTTATAACTTCTGAAAGATATGAAAAAGCAGGATGCATCGCCAGGGAAGTTCAGAAACTTGTGCCTCCTTTAAAACCTTCAATTGAAGAGAAAATTCACAACCTAACAACCCACAAGGTCTTAGGCTATCCTATTATGATACTAATTATGCTTTCCATGTTTTACACTGTATTTATCTTTGGAGGATACATTTCAGACTTATTAAACCATATCTTTTACAGTTTAGAACCCTTTCTCATCAATGTACTTGGGGCTGGAGCGGCAAGCTCTTTATTATGGAGTATAATGGAAGGAATTATTGCTGGCCTTACAATAGCCCTTCCATACATAGCCCCATTCTACATAATCTTATATATCTTGGAGGATTCAGGCTATCTAAGCCGAGCAGCATTTCTAATGGACAGTCTAATGCACAAGATGGGGTTGCATGGAAAAGCTTTCATACCAATAATGCTGGGCTACGGCTGCAACGTTCCAGCCTGTTTAGGTTGTAGAATAATGGAGACTGAGAGGGAAAGGCTCCTAGCGGTGTTTGTGACGACCCTTGTCCCATGCGCTGCACGAACAGTTATAATCCTTGGTCTAGTAGGCCAATTTTTAGGTATTCATTGGGCCTTAATGCTATACATATTCAACTTGATAGTCATATTCTTGCTTGGAAGGCTTGCTTTTAAAACCCTTCCAGGCGAACCTACAGCCCTAATAATGGAAATGTCTACTTACAAAGTACCTCACTTGAAAACCGTCTTAAAACAAACATGGTTCAGGCTTGGAGAGTTTATTAAAATAGCCTTTCCGTTAATAATTATTGGAAGTCTATCCATCAAATTCATGGAAGTTTTAGGCTTACTAGAACTAATTACAATGGCGCTCAGCCCTATAACCGTTGAATGGTTAGGATTACCGGCCATTACGGGTGTGACCTTAATTTTCGGTGTTCTAAGAAAGGAATTGACATTAATAATGCTCTCAACCCTGCTTAAAACAACAAATTTTGCCGGCGTTTTAACAACCACTCAAATTATAGTCTATACAATAGTAATAATGTTCTACATACCCTGTATATCAACGATCGCCGCGCTAATAAAAGAGATCGGATGGAGAAAAGCGCTTTTAATAACAATATTTGAAATATCCTTTGCAATAGTTTTAGGTGGAATTGCGATGAGGATTCTAACATTAACTCTAAGTTAGAAATTAGGATCATTCATCGCTTGATCTACCTGAATTTTATGTTGAAGAATGCAGTAGGGGACGAGTCCCCAGCACAACAGCCACTGATATTATCTGATTTTGTCTGATCACCGTTACAATAATTGTTTGCCCAGGAGAAGTGTTCTCCTCCAAATATGCCGATAGGGAGTCTATTCCGGTTATCCTTGTCCCGTTTATTGCTATTATTATGTCTCCTCCCACCATCACGAATTGTCCGGCTATAACAACCTGTCTTGTGCCACCCCTTAAACCAGCATTGGCTGCTGG
Source organism: uncultured Candidatus Bathyarchaeia archaeon (assembly GCA_964487415.1). Taxonomy (GTDB): domain Archaea; phylum Thermoproteota; class Bathyarchaeia; order Bathyarchaeales; family Bathycorpusculaceae; genus DRVV01. Next base: position 8,277 of record CAZAPQ010000068.1, read on the forward strand.
TCCGCCGCTAACTACATTGGTTATCAACCATCCATACGTTACGTTCACGCCCATAACCCTCGCAATTTCATAAGACATATCCATGCCCATTGCGCCAAGCCATGGATGCCTATTATAGGAGCCGACCTCAACTAAGTCAGCTATCTCTCGTAATACGGTGTTTGATGGTATTGCAAAACCAATTCCTTGAGAGTCGCTCACTATAGCCGTTGTTACGCCAACAACCTGCCCCTTAAGGTTCAAGAGCGGCCCTCCAGAATTGCCGGGATTCAATGGAGCAGTTGTCTGGATAAGGTTGGCAATGGGATAACCGCCAGCCAAATCCTCGCTTAATGTCCTACCTAATGCGCTTACTATGCCAAGGCTCATTGAACCGGCTAAGCCATACGGATTGCCGACGGCCACAACAATGTCGCCGACCCTCAACGTTGAAGAGCTGACAATCTCAAGGGGCTTAAACTCACTTTCCGGCGCATCTACGGAAAGTAAAGCTAGATCAGCGTATGGATCTCGACCAAGAACCCTAGCGGGATAACCGTTCCCATTCGCAAAAGTTACAGTGATATTTATTGCATCGGCAACCACATGATAATTTGTGACCACAACCATCCGCAAGTTATAGTTGTATACAAAACCGGATCCTTGAACCCGGCTATAATAGGGACGACCGAAAATGTCATAACTCACTTCAATTCCATGAACTACAACAACAGAGTCCCTGACTTTTTCGTACAATTCCACAAGCGAAACATTCTCCCCTAAAATGTATGGGACGTAAATAGTGTTATTCTGATAAAAAGTGCTATTTTGATAGACAGTATTGTTCTCATATATGATTTTAGGGGGTTTCTCCTGAAGTTTGGACATCTGTTCCTGAAGATCTAGAAGTTGGCTCTGCAACTCCCTAACGCTGCTGGATAGGCTCCAATAACCAACAAAAAAGCCTGCCAGGCCAGAAGCAAGGATCAAAATAATTATTAGAACTGCGAGACTTTTTGGAGCTATCTTTTTGGGCTGCTGGGATGTGCCTTCCAAAATTGGGCCTCCAAAATTCGGAGCAGCAACAGAATTATTAAGGGTTTTCCAAAATTATGCCAAAATCATGCTCAACGCGAATGCCGACAAACTGTAAGGTGGTTATTTGAAACTCAAGGCCTTAGACATGTATATGCAGTTGGGATCAGACTCAAAGATGTCTCCTTTTTGGAAAAGAGCTGCTGTACGACATCCTCCACAGATCTCAAGGTACTCGCAAACTGCACATTTGCCCTTAAGATTATTTTTGGATCTGATCTTTGAGAAGAATTCTGATGATTGCATTTCATCCCATAGGATTTTCAGCGGCTTCTCTAATACGTTTCCAATCCTGTAAACGTAATTGTAGCTGCAGGGAATAACATCGCCATTCTCAGCTATACTCATGAACTTGCCGAAGAAGCATCTTCCCAGAAAGAAATTGTTGTACCAGTTTTCAAAGTCAGGCATGCCCCGTTGCTTTGCTACACGGGCGAAGAAGGGCGAATAGACGTTAATTGCTGGTTTTCCCTTGTAAACTGCTTGAAGCTCATAAAGCATATTCCAAGCCCACTCATACTGCTTAGGAGAAGGCACAGCCTTTAGGCTTTCAGGATTGCTACTGTAGGGTATAAGCTGATGGAAAACAACCCAACGGGCGCCATAATCACGGGCTAGATCAAGCACATGAGTGAAATCCTCGCGGCTCACATTTGTCGCAGTTTCGCTGTAATTAGCAAGGGTGTAGACAAGACAGTTTAGCAACCCCTCCTTAGAAAGTTTCTTGATGGATGAAACAGCTGCCTTATATGCACCCTTGCCTCTAATTAGATCGTTAACTTTTTCCGCACCATCTATGCTGATGGAAACTAAAACCTCATTCTTGATTATATTTTCAAAGATTTTATCGTTGAACAGCCGACCGTCCGTTATTATACTGCACCTCATTCCAATCTTTCTAGCGTAACCTATTATCTCGAAAAGGTCTTTTCTCATGAGGGGCTCGCCGCCGCTGAAGCCTACAAAGCTTGCTCCAAAATCATATATCCTATCAATAATGCGGAAAGCCTTCGATGTGTCCAAGGCATCTGAGGATTCCCGTCTAGCAAAGGCACAATGGACGCAGTTGCTGCTGCATGAAAACGTGCAAAGCCAAGGCACAATATATAATGGACCCCTACGCTCCAAAGGAATCAGCCCGAAATTCATGCCCTTGTATTGAGCAACAACATTATTTAAGAATCATTTAAATGCTTTCATCACCACAAGCCAAAAATTTCCAGACGGGAAATAATAACATGCACCAGTGACTCTAATGTCCCAGAACATCAGGCAAATAGCCATGCAACGCATTCAAACACTCTTTCGCTTAGCCATGGAAACCCATAATGAAGACCCCCAACTGGCTCAACGCTACGTGAACATAGCCCGCAGAATAGCCATGGCCGCGAGGATAAGGTTGCCAACAGAGTATAGACGCCAAATTTGCAGACACTGCAAAAGCTTTATTTTACCCGGAGTAAGTTGTCGAGTTCGCATAAAACAAAAAAGGGAGCCACATGTGGTGATCACCTGCCTAAAATGCGGAGACCACATGAGGATCCCCCTGAAAGGAGCAAAACGGAATTGAGTAAAATAACATCTGGGATGAAACGCCGAATAAAAAGCCAATTCACCATGGAAAAGCCCACCATATGGATTGGTAAAAATAAGGTTTCCCCGAGGCTACTTGAAGAAATTAAAAAGCAGCTTGATAAAAAGGAAGTATTGAAAATCAAAATATTGAAAAAAGCCATTGAGGGCGAAGAGGCCGCCAAAATAGCAGAAACAATCTCAACAAAAACGGGAGCCACCCTGATTGAGGTTAGGGGACACACATTTGTGCTTTATAAACGAAAACAAAGTTCATAAAAGTGAAAGCCTTTATATTGGGGCTTAGTGAATTAGTGAAGAAACGCGAGGAAACAGAAGTTGCCAACGCCATATGATGTTCCAGCAAACGAGTTCATTCAAAAGTTAGCCCACTATCTGAAGGCTAATGTTGATGAGATAACGCCACCTCCATGGGCAAATATTGTGAAAACCGGAGCGCATACCCAAAGGCCTCCGGAAAACCCGGACCAGTGGTATATTCGATGCGCTTCACTATTAAGGAAAATTTACATCCATGGACCAATAGGGATAGAGAAATTGCGTGCAGAGTACGGTGGAAGAAAGGACTATGGTGTCAGGCCTGAACACACAGTTAAGGCAGGAGGGGCTATTATTAGAAAGGCTTTACAGCAACTCGAGGCCGCCGGATTAATTGAAAAGTTCCAGAATAAAGGGAGAAAAATAACTAAAAAGGGAAGAAAACTTCTAGAGGATATAGCTGATGAGGTAACGAAAAGTCTCATTAAGGAAAAGCCGGAGATGAAAAAATACATGGAGGGCGGCTAAAGGTGTCAGACGAATTGTCAAACGAGGAGATTGAAGAGATTCGACAGAGAAAGCTTATTGCGCTACAGAGAAGACTAGCCGAAGAGCAGCGAAAGGCTCAGATGGAGCAGCAGATTGAAATGCAGAAACAAGCAATACTACGAACAATACTCACTCCGGAAGCTAGACAGAGGCTCACAAACCTAAAGCTAGTTAAGTCAGAATTTGCGTCCCAACTGGAATTATATCTAATCCAATTAGCTCAGCAAGGAAAGCTACCAGTCCCTCTGACAGATGAACAACTTAAAAAAATATTAATTCAACTTCAATCACAGAAACGTGAAATAAGGATAAGAAGGATGTAAAAGTTGGCAAGATATAAGCCCACAGCTAAAAAGAGAAGACTTGCAAAGGCAGGAAAACAGAACAGGGCTGTCCCAGCCTGGGTTATAGCCAAAACCGCCGGTAAATTTAGGACACATCCTCAAAGAAGAAACTGGAGAAGACAGAAAATAAAGGCCTAAAAGGTGATAGCCGTGGAAAACGAGGCAAAAGTTAAAGAACAGCCAGAAAAAGCTGAAGAATCTCCAAAAGAGACAACTGAGAAAGCTCTGGAGGTAAAGAAGGAAATAGAAAAAGTCGGTGAGGAAATAGCTGAGGAGAGATTTTACACAGTTCCGCTTGGCAGAGCCTGGCTTGTGCCCCCTAACAAGAGGGCGCCTAAGGCTATGAGAATATTGAAGGAGTTCGTGAAAAGACATATGAAGCTTAAGAGCATAGAAGAGGAAGAGGAGGATAAAAGCGAAGAGCAAAAGAAGCTCTTCATAGATAATAAAGTTAATGAGAAAATCTGGAGCAGCGGCATAGAGAAACCTCCTCGAAAGATCCGTATAAGGGCTGTAAAGGATAAGGACGGTAACGTTAGAGTTTACTTGGCTGAAGGAGACTAATGTGGCAGTATTCCTCACAAATCTCTTTGGAAGTGCAAGCATAGGAGTATACGCCCTAGCCACAGAGAAAATACTAATAGTCCCGAGTTCTGCATCTCGGAAGAAAGCCGAAAAAATGAAGAATTGGCTTAATGTTGAGCTTATTCACACAAATGTCGGTGGCTCAATTTTGGCGGGATCACTTGCTTGTGCAAACTCGAATGGAATACTTCTTCCTCATTTCGTGAGGGACGAAGAAGTTGAACTCATAAAGGCTGTCTTCGATGGAAACATAACGATAATGGATACCAAGAGGACAGCTTATGGAAACATGGTTTTGGCGAACGATTACGGAGCAATAGTTGATCCCAGACTCAAAGCCTCTGATATAAAGAAAATTTCAGAAACGCTTGGTGTTGAAGCAGTTCCCGGGCAAATCGCCAACCTACCGTATGTTGGGTCTCTAGCTGTGGCAACAAACAAGGGAGTTCTTGCGCATCCTATGCTGACTGATGATGAACGAAAACTTTTGGAGGATGTTTTAAAGGTTCCTGTTGAAGTAACTACGATTAACTGTGGAATACCATACGTTAGAACTGGATTAATTTGCAACACTCATGCAGCTATTGCTGGTTCCCTAACAACAGGTCCAGAAATGTTTATAATTGAACATGCCTTGGGTTTAGTGAAGGAAGATGAGCGAGTTGAAAGTCTTCAAAGTGGTCGGTGAGATTCGAAAACCGAACTTTGAGATACCATTTAAGAAAGAGATTGTAGCGCTTAAGCTAGAGCAGGCGCTGGAAAAGGTTTACTGTGAAATTGGCAGCAGACATAGGGCTAAGAGATCACAGATAAAGATCATTAAGGTTGAAGAGATTTCACCTCAAGAAGTTGAAGATTTGCTGGTAAAGAAATTATTAGCTGGAGAAGGGGTGCAGTGACAGGGAATATTGAGGAGGAGCTTAGAAGGTTAAGCGTGGAGATACGCCTTCTGGAGCAGACAGCCGAGACCATAACGGCAAGGATAAATATGATTAACGCAGCCATGGCGGAGCTAACCTATGCAATCATAACCTTAGGAGAGCTTGAAAAGGAGAAGGGAAACGCGGAGATATTGATTCCAATAGGCGGGGACACGTATATAAAAGCAAAGCTTGAAAACCTAGAGAAGGTCACCGTGGGAATAGGAGCTGGCATTTCCATAGAGAAAACGCCACAGGAAACTAAGGAAATCATCAATAAGAGGTTAGAGAACCTTGAGAAGGCAAGGGAATCTCTTCAGCAGCAACTAGCTCAAGTTGCAGAACGAATAAATGCTGATAGAGAAAAAGCTGAGGAACTAGCTACTGCCCTTAAGAAGGGGACATCGCCCAAGAATGTTCGAGAAACTTAAAGCAGGTTTAGGCAGTCTAGTAAATAAGATCATAACAGTAGAGCTCAAAGCTGAGAATCTCCGTTCAATTCTTTCAGAATTTAAGTTGAACTTAATAGAGAATGATGTAGCAGTTCCGGTTGCAGAGCATATATGCAACGAGCTTGAAAGGCACCTTAATGGAGTTCAAATTAAAAGACTCGAAGATAAAAGGAAAATCGTTGAGAAAAACCTTAGAGAAATAATTTTGGAAGTAATGTCAACAAATACCAAATTAGACATTTTTAAGATGCTTGAAGAGAAGAAAGGAAAAAGAGAACCGTTTGTAATAATTTTTGTTGGAGTAAATGGCACAGGAAAAACAACAACCATAGCTAAAGTGGCCCGTCTTTTAACCATTAAAGGGTATTCCGTTGTACTCGCATGCAGCGACACATACCGTGCAGGATCCATTGAACAGTTAGAAGCTCATGCAAAGCGTTTAGGCTTAAAGACAATAAAGCATAAGTATGGAGCTGACCCAGCAGCAGTTGCTTATGACGCTATAAATTATGCTAGGGCCCATGGCATAAACGTTGTATTAATAGACACCGCTGGTAGAATGCAAACAGATCGAAATCTGATGAACGAGCTTGCGAAGATCAAGCGTGTAGTAAACCCTGACTTAACAGTTTTAACGGTTGACTCTTTAACCGGAAATGATGCAGTCAAACAGGCAGAAGAATTCCATAAAGGCGTGGGAATAGACGCTTCTATACTAACAAAGGTTGACGCTGACGTTAAGGGAGGATCCGCTTTAAGTGTCACATACATCACAAAGAAGCCTATAATATTTATTGGAACTGGGCAAAAATATGAGGATATAGAGGATTTTAAACCGGAAAAATTTGTGGAAATGATCTTAAAATAAAACGGTTTAATGAGAATCGCCACGTTTAATAATGAAACGAAGCCTTTTTGAAACTTCTTTAAAGCCTAAACCTTCAAACATGGCTAAAGATGGAATATTACCCGAATAAACATCAGCTTCAACACAATCCGCGCCTCTTTTTGTGAACCAATCAAGCATAGCCCTTACAAGGGCTTTGCCTATACCCTTCTCCCGATAGGGTTCATCAACGAAACAATCGCAAATGTATCCCCTTTTACCCTTATAAGACCATGGTTGACTAATCCAGCCAAGGGAATAACCAATGACCTCACCATCAAGCTCCGCCACGAAGACCACAGTGTTCTGACCCTTAATATTTTTTAAAATCCACTTAGGGTTCTGGAATTCGCTGGGTTCAGGAGACACCATGGAGTCTGCAGTGCTTTCATCCTTACCAAGCTTCTCGGATAGCTTAATTATTGCCTGCAAGTCATCCTCCCTGGCATGTCGGATAATAACTTTTAGGGGCATAATTTCTTGAGACATATCTTTAGAAGAATGCATAAAATCACCTTTATAATCTCAGCAGAGTTAGCTTAAGTTTAGCTCTTGCTGGATAGATTAGAAGCCAAAGCCGGATGTGTAAGGTCCTCATTTGGATCTATGGTTTCAATACGCATCTTTCTCCATGTATATCTTGGAAGGCTTGCCATGCCAAGGACTTCGAAACGGAATAACGCGGACTTATACCAGTTTATTCCAGGATTCTTGTCGGTGGCGAATCCAAGTTTCGAGGCAAATCCCTCATAATTCACATCATCATAGTTCATAGGATACACGGAAAAGTCCGGAATAAGGTCGGTTACTACACAGTTCATCCTTGCAAGAAGCTTTTGGATGGCTAGCCATTTTTTAAGCGATGCCTCATAACGCGTTAGACCGAAATATCCTACACCGTTTTCCTTGAGGGCGGACACTCCACGCACTATGAAGGCCCTCAGGCCTGAAAAAGTTTCAAGAGGTTCCGAGGAGAAAACGTCAAAAAATCCTCGAATATCAGCGGGTAACGGATCAGCAACGTTATATTCAATGAATTCTATATCTAAACCATAATCTTGGTTGACGGCCTTCAAGAAATTTCCTAACCGCTTGTCGATATCTAAAACAACTATACGCGAAGGAAGCCTAGTTAAAGCTAAAGCGATGCTTAACAAATCATCGTCGCCAATCAAAATGAAGCTCTTTCCATCTAAATCACCATAGTGATGCATTAATGCCACTCTTGCAACCACATCCTGCTCCAGCATATATCCCTGGAAAAAGTCAAGAATTGGAGGAGGCCGTTTCGCAGTTATGCGCTTGAATTCCTCCAGAACTTCTGTAAACTTTGCCTGTGGGATTATACGCTTACCTAGACATGACGGGCAAATTTTAGCTTTAAATTTTAAGCTTTCTAAGTTTATTTGACACCTTCCTTTTTCAGTAATATAGAAAACGCCTTTATCCGCAGCTACAAAGTTTCTCTCCCGGAGGTTTCTCAACGCTGTAACAAATTCATTTAGCGTGCAGTTAGAATTGTCAAGCAATTCCCAGAAATTCCTATTTGAAACGGCGAGTTCATGCAATATTGCCAGTTCCACCCTTTCCAATGACATCCCTCCTGATTACTCTCTTCTTAACAATTTTTGGCCGGAGTTCTTCTTTTAGCAGTTGGAAAGCCCTCAAAGCTGGTTCACCGTTGCCACATGTGAAAATGTCTAATGCTACGTAACAATATTCAGGCCATGTATGAACACTTAGATGCGACTCGCTTAGGAGGTAGATTGCAGAAACACCATGAGGCTCAAATTGATGAAAACTTGAAGAAACAACATGGAGCCCAGATTTAGAAACTACCCTATCCAAAATGTTCCGCAGGTCTTCCACCCTGGATATTTTCCCAGGGTCCACCCCTCGAAACTCGGCGATAATGTGGATGCCCATACCGAACACCCACCATTACCGTCGAGCATCTGAGGATGACCAGCAGCATATTTTACTGACATACGCATATGTTTTTGTCCTCTAAGCTGACGCAGAGGGCTTTTATTTATAAATTTTGCGGTCTAAGAACTATAAGATCCTTTAAAGTAATTGCGTTCCAGTCAATAATATATAATGAAACAAGATTAACCCCTTCGTCATTCAAAAATGATTTAACAACATTTCTAATATCTTCCAAGAAGCTTTAGCAGTATAGCTTTCGCTGAATACAGTCTATTCTCGCTTTGTTCATATATTATTGATTGGGAACTTTCAATGATATCCTCAGATATCTCGTATCCACGATGTATTGGCATGTCATGCATTATATAGGCGCTGCTTCCCTTCATAAGCTCCTTGTTAATTTGGTAGGGCATCATAGTTTTGATGCGTCTCTCTTTTTCAGAGGCAAATCTCGGATCCGTAAAGAACTCCATATCAACCCAAGTGTCAGTATAGACGAAATCTGCATCCTTAACGGCTTCTCGAGCATCTAATGTTGTTTTCCATAAACCAGTTTTTCTGGCATTCTCTAGAAGATCGTCGTCCCTTGATGGTTCATTAAAGATTGGGGTTACTGTTGTTATTTCAATCCCTAATTTGGTACATCCCTCAATGAGCGAATTGCAAACATTGTTATGGACGCCTATATAAACTAGCTTGAGCCCCCGCAGCCGACCCTTCTTCTCCTTCATAGTCATTAAATCGGCTATAACTTGGCTGGGATGGTACTTCTCATCACATCCATTAATCACTGGAACCCTTGAGGCCTTTACCATGACTTGTAGATCGCAATTCCTGAGAAGCCTTGCCAAGATACAATCAACATTTCTTGATAAATAATGGGTTTCATCATAGATGTCTGCTATTGTGAAGTTTGTAGCTCTCCAGTCAATATAGAGGGCGTGACCTCCCATCTGGGTCATTGCAACCTCGAAGGAAACCCTTGTACGTGTAGAGGTTTTCTGGAAAATCATGGCAAGGGATTTACTGTCTAAGGCTTTACGATACTTCTCTGGATTTTGCTTAACCTCAATTGCCATTTCAATCAATTTTTCAAGCTGCTCGCCAGATAATTCCTTAAAATTGATCAGATGCATCATTACACCATTCTAGCATAAGTTTCAAAGCATCACTCTTATTATAAACTTTATGTAGCAATTAATTATGCAATGCGGTTCTGGATCAGGTAACATGAACGTTTTGATAGCCGCATCTAAAAAGGATCCTGCAAGCTTAAACATTGTTGAACAAATTCTGAAAAACTATCCATTTGGCGTAACTATGGAAAAATTTCAGGAAGCGCCAGTCTACTCCTACAAGGCTAATGACAGAAGCATAGCGCTAACCATTCTGGATTATGAGCTGGTATATGCACAGAACATAACCGAGTTTTCACCCCACCCTGAACTAGTAGTTTTTGTTTCGAGGCATAGCAGCGCCAGCGGAACCCCAACCCTCTCCGTGCACACTCCCGGAAATTTTGGAGAGGCGGAATTAGGAGGAATCCCAAGGAAAGTTTCAGTTTCCCCCGCGAGGGCGATGGCGAAAGCCCTAAAAACAATGGCGAAAATCCTCAGCGAGAAAAAACTCGCGTACAGGGTGTCATATGAATGCACCCATCATGGCCCATCTTTAGATGTGCCAGCAATGTTCGTCGAGCTAGGAAGCACGCCAAGGGAATGGGAAGACAAAGAGGCTGCAGAGGTTGTCGCCAAAGCAGCCATGGAGGCTGCCTTAGACTTCAAAGAGAATCAGGCAAAGGCTGTTATAGGCATAGGGGGGCCACACTATAACGAGAAGTTCACTAGAATGGCCTTGGAGGATGCTATTGCTTTCGGGCATATGATACCAAAGTATGCAATGGAACATGTTGACGAGTATATTTTGGGACAATGCATCGAAAGAACTTTTGAGAAGGTCGAGTTTGCAGTTTTAGACTGGAAGGGCATGAGGGGAAAGGATAAAGATAGAATTATCAAACTGCTTGAAAGGGTAAATTTACAATTTAAGAAAGTTTGAATCATCATTCCTATAGAAAAGTTAATAGAAAAGCATGTCAATCTATCAAACAATTTGCTGGTAACTAAAATGGGCTTAAAATCCTTCCTATTGCAATGCACAAAAACTTTAAAGCTTGCGGTGAAGCCAACAAGAAGCGAGCTTTGGCTTTCAATAAGAATATGCTTCTTAGGTGTAGGTGCTGTTGGATTTATAGGATTCATAATAAAGTTGCTCGCTAGCATTGTTCCGTATTAACACATTCGAGGGCAAGTTATGGAGAAACAACCCCCAACGAAAATTTTTGCCGTGAGAATAACAACGGGACAGGAGAGAAATGTGGCGAAACTTTTAGCAGCAAGAGTGGAGATGAACAAAATTCCGATAAAAGCTATCCTAGTTCCAGATGCGCTGAAAGGTTACATTTTCGTCGAGGCTGAAGGACCACATTTCGTCGAACAGGCCATAGCCGGAATCAAGCATATAAAATCTAAGGTTCCAGATTTTGTTAATTTCACTGAAATAGAGAAGTATATTGTCAGAAAACCAGTTATTGAGGAATTAAGCGAAAATGATATAGTTGAAGTTACAGGAGGACCATTCAAGGGAATGAAGGCAAAAATAACCCGAATCGACAAAGCCAAAGAGGAAGTTACCCTAGAACTCCTTGAGGCAACGTTTACGCTGCCAATAACCGTCCATTCAGATTATGTTAAGCTTATAGAAAAAGCGAGAACTGAAGGAGGTGCATGATGGGCGAGAAAAAACTTGTAGAGCTTCTTGTAAGCGGAGGGCAAGCGACAGCCGGACCGCCTTTGGGACCAGCGCTGGGACCATTAGGAGTGAACGTTTTAGCTGTTGTCAACAAGATAAACGAGTTGACTAAAGATTACGCTGGAATGAAAGTTCCGGTAAAAATTACTATTGATCCTGAGACAAAACAATTTGAAGTCAACGTTGGAACTCCAACTACGTCAGCTCTAATCGTAAGTGAATTAAAAATCGAGAAGGGTTCAGGAGCTCCAAATAAAGAAAAAGTTGGCAATCTTACCATGGAACAGGTCATTCGAATAGCAAAAATTAAACGACCAGAACTCCTCTCTAAAACATTAAAATCCGCAGCTAAAGAGATACTGGGAACATGTGTCAGCATGGGAGTAACCGTTGATGGTAAGGATCCAAGGGAGGCTATCAGAGATATCGATAATGGAAGATATGATGAAATATTTGCTAAGAGTGAAAGTTAAGGGAACATTTTTATAATGCCTTTTTAATCCATGAATGGCGCGGGACCTTTAAAATGCCAATAGAACAGAAAACCATACTAGCCGCGGTTAAAGAAGCTAAAGGGAAGGCTGGTAAAAGGAACTTCGTTCAATCAATTGAACTTATATTAAACCTACAGGATATAGATATGAAATCTACAGATGGTAGACTTCAAGAGAATATAGAACTGCCGTTCCCGCCTCCTAGAAAAGCAAACAAAATCTGCATAATCGCCACAGGAGAGTTGGCGCTTAAGGCAAAAAAGGCTAATGCCGATTTGATTATCGATAAGGATCAGCTTGAAAGCTTGGCGGGTAAGAAAAAGGATTTGAGGAAAATAGCCAATGAATACGATTTCTTCTTGGCAGAAGCCCCCCTAATGCCCCTTGTTGGCAAAGTTTTTGGCGCAGTTCTGGGCCCTCGCGGTAAGATGCCTATCCCGATTCCTCCCACGGCTAACATTGAAAGTTTGATAGATAAGTACAGAAAAACCGTCTCTGTGAGATTAAGGAATCAGCCGGTAATTCAGTGCCGTGTCGGAACAGAGGATATGAAGGATGAAGAAATAGCAGAAAACATACAGGCTGTTTTAAGGGCTGTAGAGGCAAAATTGAAGAGAGGTATAAAGAACGTTAAATTTGTTTACTTGAAAACTACAATGGGCAATACTGTGAAAATTAAACCATAGGAGAGGAAGCATCTGCCAACTCAACAAGTTTTAGAAAAGAAAGTTAGTGAAGTTGAAGAGATAGTACATCTTTTAAAGCAATACAAAGTCGTTGGCATAGCTAGCCTTCACAAGATAAGGGCAACTCAACTCCAAGAACTAAAAAAGAAACTAAAAGATGTTCACATGAGGGTTATAAAAAACACTCTAATGAAGAGAGCTATTGAAAAATGTGAAGACAAACCTAAACTCAAAGAGCTGGAAAAATATCTGACAGGATCGAATATTTTCTTATTCACAAACGCTAATCCTTTTAAACTCGCATTAACCCTAGAAAAAAGCAAAGTTTTCACCACAGCTAAAGCCGGAGACATAGCACCCTCAGATATAATCGTTCCCGGCGGGAATACAGGATTCCCTCCAGGCCCAGTAATAAGCCAGCTAAATGAGGTGGGCTTACCCACTCGAATAGAATCTGGAAGCGTCTGGATAAACAAAGACACAGTAGTGGCTAAGAAGGGCGAGGTTATCTCTGAAAAACTTGCAAGTGTTTTGTCAAAACTTGGAATAAAGCCAATAGAAACAGGACTAATGATGCGAGTTGCATATGCTGATGGTCTCGTAATGGAAGACAAAGACCTCAAATTGGACATAGAGGGCGTGAAAAAACAATTAGAGACTTCTCAAAGCGAAGCCTTCAAATTATCCATAGGCATAGCTTATCCGACTAAGGAAAACATTCATGCCTTAATACAGATTGCCCATCAAGAAGCATATGCTCTTTCCATAGGCGCAGTTATACCGACGAGGGAAACAATCAGAGAACTCATCCAAAGGGCATACATTGAAATGTTAAGTTTAAGTACTAGATTGTCTAGCTTAGAAGAGAATATTAAACAGCTTGAAAAAGGTTAAAATACTTGAAAGTAGAGGTGAAAGGGTATGGAATACATTTACGCCGCAATGCTCCTTCATAAAGCCGGAAAAGAGATAAACGAAGAAAACTTAACGCAGGTTCTAACAGCGGCTGGAGTAAACGTTGACGCAGTAAGGGTTAAGGCGTTAGTGGCATCCTTGGCAGAAGTCAACATCGACGAAGTTATAAAGTCTGCTCCCTCCATGATGACCGCCCCAGCGACTCCAACAGCAGCTACAGCAGGAGCAGCTGCTCCTTCAGAAGCCAAACCTAAAGAAGAAGAGAAAAAGAAAGAGGAAAAGAAAGAGGAAGAAGCTCTCGAAGGACTTGCAGCGCTGTTTGGTTAAATCCATCTACTCTGTCCCAACAGTCCGGCAAATTTAAGAGCTATGTCAATTAATTTTTATTTGTATGAGAATATGTAGTGCGTGCTTACTTGGAGTAAACTGTAGATACGATGGCAAAGGCGCGGCAAACGAAAAAGTAATTTCCCTATTAAGGAATGAAGTTCTAATTCCGGTTTGTCCAGAACAACTTGGCGGATTGCCCACGCCAAGGGAACCCGTGGAACTTAAAGGAAATAGAGCCTTCACAAAGTCTGGAAAAGATTTAACAGATAACCTTGTACGAGGAGCAAAAGAAGTTTTAATGTTAGCTAAATTATTCGACATCAGAGAGGCCATTTTAAAGCAGGGAAGCCCATCCTGCGGCTGTGGAAGAATATATGATGGAACATTCTCCGGCAAAACTGTTAAAGGTTACGGAATAACGGCAGCTCTATTAATGGAAAACGGAATTAGAGTAATCTCAGAAGAAAACCTATGAGTAACATTGACAACTTTAACCTTCCGGAAAATTTCTCACCCGCATTTTCACCGCGAAATACAAAAGGGCTGGCAGCCAACCACATATAATCATAAGGGTTCCCGGAAAGGCTGTCATCCTGAAGTTTAGTATCACCATTTCAAAGATGAAAAATGATAATGCCATGGTCAAAGCTGATATGACTGCGGGTAATTTGCCGAATTTTTTTAATGTTTGGAGGGCTAAAAGTCCCGCGAAAAAGAAGTCGCCTAAGCCAAGGGACATGTAAATTGTACCGAACTGCGTTGTGATACGCGGTATTGTCGGCATGGTTATTAGAACTGGAAGTTTAAGCTCAGAGACACGAGTTGCGGCAGAAACCATCGTTCCAGTAACTAGAACGAGCAGGATGTCTACCGCTGTCAAAAGGCTAACAAAGATTAGGGTCGTTTCAAACCTAAATAGATGGCCAATATAGAGAATTATCAATATAGCGAATATGGCACCGTAAAAGTTTAGCAGATAAGGAAACCACATAGTGGTTTCTCCATAGAAAATGTATAATGTCAAGAATAAAGCTGGCGGAAGCGCTGCTAGATACCATCGCGCCGCAAGGTTTTCCCGCCTCCTTTCATAAATTATGGCAAGTGCTGAGAAAACACATAGGCAACAAAGGACAATAAATCCATAAGCCCTCAGGCCGCTTAAACCGAAAATTAGAAAGCTTGCTAATGCTGTTAATAGGCATATTAATGCGAACACCGCAAAAAAGAGAATAGCATTCTTTTTTCGAGTATCCGATAATATATAAGCGAAGGTGAATAGGAGGAGCGAATAAGCGAAAAGGAATACGGTGACAATGGCTGCTTGAGGAACAAAGACTATAACGGAAACCATTATACTAATAGCAACCACAAGCAGTAGAGCATCACTGGTTTTCAGTTCTTTCTTCTCAAAGGTTGCCTTCAATTTTTCCTCGACTTTTTCATTCAACAATAGAGCAACTATAGTAATTGCAAAGAGGGCGGCGGGCATAGCAACATCGAAGTACATAGGAATAACTACCGGAGTCAAACATTTAAGTCTTTAAAAGCCGAGGGAAACTTTGAAAACGGCTAATGAGGCTATAATGGCCTCCTCTGTGCGCACGGTTTCAGTTTTCTGATCGGGAATCATGTTGACAACAAAGTCTACAATCTCATCCAGCTTAAGCCCTTCAAGTTTAGCTATTTCATATAGACCTTGCGTTGGAGAACCAAAAGCTATAAGGATTGTTTTAACGTTCATCCACCTTCTAAGGATTGGATCTTTACAACGTTCAAATGGAATACCATGCTTGGATGTGGCCACTTTTAGGTCGAATTTTCTCTCCAAAACAAGTTTCCCAAAAGAGTTATCCCAAACGGTAACGCTGTAACCCCAGTAGTCCGGGATTTCTTTACGGTTCACCAGATTTGCCAACACCTGTTTGTCAAGGCTTACGATTTTTACTGTTACCCGCCTACCCAAAGGAATTCGAACTCTCGGAATTAAGGCAGGCTTCTCAACGCCGATATCAACAAGCACGCCATCCCCCGTCCTTGAAAACACAACACCTTCTCGGTATTCACCTATTCTCAGATCCCTAGCCCTACTGCCTAGCGGGTGATGCGGCGTTCTCAACGGTGGAAGAATCCCAGCATACCTTAACTCAGGTTTAATTTTGAAAAGTTTTTTCCGCAAATATTGAGGAGTTTCCATGTAATTGAGCAGAGTTGAAATTAATTCTATATCCCCCTTTTGATCTATACTAGGCTGGTCGCTGTAGATTATTATCTCCTCAACACCAAAAATTGCGGCAGCTCTTCCTATTATACCGATCTTTTGCGTCTTTTCACGCAGATGCGGAACATCAGAGACCACTGAAGCGGGTATAGCAACCGATATTTTTTTCCTTTCCACGCTAATTCCTACATATAAGCCTGTACAAATAGTTAACTAACCCTTAGAAGAAGTTATAAGGCTGTGCCAAAGCTTAAAGGCGAACTTTCCTTAAGTTTTAAATGGTGCAAAAATTGCATATTGCTGCATGTTTGGATGATTTAAACCATATCAGAAGCGTTGACAAAGGTGGTATGCTCTCCTTTTGCATGGACGCACCAAAACATTACAAAGACGCCTTGAGAATGGCAAAGAAGGTGTCTATAAATTACTCAAAACCAAAGGCCATAATTGTCGCCGGGATGGGAGGATCAGCCATCGGAGGGGAACTTCTAAAAGACTGGGGACGGGACAACGTTAAAGTTCCAATAGAAGTTTGCAGAGAATATTCTCTTCCAGCATATGCTGACGATAAGACCTTGGCATTTATACTGAGCTATTCTGGAGAAACTGAGGAAACTTTGAACGCTTTTCTGGAAGCTGTGAAAAAGAAGTGCATGATCATATGCGTAAGCTCGGGAGGGACGCTTTCAGATTTTACTGAGAATATGGGTTTTCCTAATTTACGCATCCCCGCTGGACTTCCTCCCCGCGCGGCCCTTGCATACTTATTTGCTCCACTGTTAATCTTTATGGAAAAACTCGGTCTTGTATCAGAAGTTGAGGAGGAGGTATCCGATGCCATAAACGTAATGGAGCAGGTTTGCCTAGAGAATTCACCTGAAAGACCTTTAATGGAAAATTTCTCTAAAAAATTAGCGGCAGACGTTAATGGAACAGTTCCGGTGATTTACGGTTTTAGCTTTTATCGTTCCGTTGCCCAACGTTTTAAGCAGCAGTTCAACGAGAATAGTAAGGTCCCTTCTAAGTGGGAAGTTTTCCCCGAGTTGAACCACAATGAGGTTGTTGGTTGGGAAAGGGCTGAAAGGTTTACAAAGCATTTTTCAACGATACTTATTCGCGACAAAAATGAAAGCGAAGAAATTCGAAGACGTATTGAGTTCACAAAGGAGTTAGCCTTGAATAGGACTGCAGGAGTTTATGAAGTTTGGAGCAAAGGCGAGAGTAAACTTTCAAAGATGATCTCAGCGTTACTTATTGGAGACTTCACAAGCATATATTTAGCAATATTACGGGGAATAGACCCAACGCCTGTAGAGACCATCAATCGTATTAAGATGAAAATTGCAGAAATTGGAACGAAAGAGAGAATACTGCAAGAGCTGAGAAAGTTCCTTTAGCCTGGCTTATTAAGGAATTCCATGAATAGAGCCTCAGCCTCTTCGAGGGGCAGGAGTTGCGGGGGGTTTTTGAAAGCGTAAGCACATATTGGGAGAACTGCTCCCCTCAATTTTCGATTTAAAGCTATTTTTACGGCCCTTATAACATCTAAAAGCACTGATCCAGCGTTTGGCGCATCCACTGTTGAGAGGCGTATATCCATTCGCATTGGAGTCCCGCAAAAATACTGCCCTGCAATCCAGAAGTAGCTATCCCGTCTGTTCTGCAGGAAATCCACGTAATCCGTGGAACCCGCAACCACCTCAGCCTCGTATGGCAGAGAAGCCTTAACGGATCTTGTCTTAATGGTTCTCTTAACTTCACGGGTTCGATCTAGCGTATCAAGGGATTCTGTGCCTCCGCCAACATCAAGCTGATAAGTTTCAGTAATACGCACACCATGCCTAGAAAGCAGTTGGAGGATAGTCCTATGCAAAGCTGTGGCACCCACCTGATCAACTAAGTCATCTCCAACGACTGGTAAGCCAGCATCCTCGAAACGTTTAATCCAAATCGGGTTACTTGCAATATGAACTGGTGTTACATTAACAAAGGCGCATCCAGCCCTTAATGCCTGCTCGGCATACCACTCAGAAGCCTTAACAGCGCCACTCGGAAGAAGGTTGACCACAATTTCCGCACCGTTTTCTTTTAGGGCTTTGGCAACATCAACTTCAGGGGAATCACTTATTTGTACAACATTCCGCGTGTATTCGCCTACACCATCTAGAACCGGCGCCTTTTGAACTATTACCCCAGAAGGAGGGAGATTAAGTATCTTTGGAGCGTTATTTGGAGGCGCAAAAATAGCTTCGGATAGATCTTTACCAACCTTTCGGCTGTCTATATCAAAAGCCGCTACAATTTTTATATTCCTCGGATGGAAACCTCCAAGGAAGAGATTCCGTAATCCAATAGACTCCTGACTATTTTCGATTTTGCTGTAATAATAGAGGCCTTGAACCAATGCAGAGGCACAGTTTCCAACACCAGCTAATGCAATATTTATCGCCGCCAAATTCGGTACCACCGTTAGATCGTCCTTATCTAAACACGGCCTTATAAATTTCTACTGATACAACATGGAGGGCGTACATTAAATCAATGCGAGATTCCAACTTAGCTGACACCTTAAAGGTTTATTATTTAGAATGCCATAAAGCCCTTTAAAATTAAAAGTTGGGGGAAGAATGGAAAGCAGGACAAAGCCGGCGGACAAATTTACGATAATTAGCGAGCTAGCTCGTCGCAGAGGGTTCTTCTGGCAGGCTTACGAGATGTACGGTGGGGTTAGCGGATTTATAACCTATGGGGATATAGGGGCAAGATTGAAGAGGAAAATTGAGGATAAGGTTAGAGAGATATTCTCAAGAAAAATCGGAATCATGGAGATAGAGGCACCTATAATTGCGCCTGGAAAAGTTTTTGAAGCGTCAGGCCATGTGGAGAATTTCAAAGAACCTATGGTTGAATGTCTGAAATGCAAGAGAAAAATCAGGGCGGATCATTTACTTCAAGAAACCATAGGAATCAGCCCCTCAGAAGCGGAAAAACTAGGCTTGAAGGAAATTAAAGAGGTCATAGAGAAGCATGGGATCAAATGTCCAGATTGTGGTGGAAGCCTAAGCGAGCCCAGATACTTCCTTACAATGTTTACTACAACAATAGGACCCTATTCGGATGCGATAGGCTATGGGCGGCCAGAAGCAGCACAAGGCATATTCGTGGAATTTAGACGTTTATACGAGCTGGGAAGGGAAAAACTTCCATTCGGCGCCATGCAAATAGGACATGCACTAAGAAACGAAATTTCCCCTAGGCAGGGCTTGATAAGGCTTAGGGAGTTCACCATAATAGACATTGAGTTTTTCTTTGATCCTGAGGATCCAAGATGCTTCATTCTAAAGGATGTGGAAAATGAAAAGCTGAGACTTCTACTGGCTGAGACTAGACTACGCGGCTCCGATGAACTCATGGAAGTAACTGTTGGAGAAGCCCTCAAAAAAGGTTACATAAAGGTTCCATGGCAAGCGGCTTTCATGGCTCTAGCCAAAAAACTTTTAGTGGAATTAGGCGTTCCAGAGGATAAGCAACGCTTTATAGAGAAACTTCCATGGGAACGCGCCCACTATTCAAAACAGAGCTTTGATCAGGAAGTCTACGTTGACCGCTGGGGCTGGATTGAAGTGTCAGGCCATGCCTACAGAACAGACTATGACTTAAGGCAGCATATGCAATATAGCGGCGTTGACACTCGGATATTCAAAGAATATGAAAAACCAATCGAAAGAGTGAAAAAAGTCGTTAAGCCTTTAATGGCCAAGCTCGGGCCCGTCTTCAAAAATGATGCTCAAAAAATTGCAAAAATGCTCTCTGAAGCTGATCCAATAGAAGTTGAAGCATCCATTAAAGAGAGGGGATATTATATGCTTGAAAATTACAGGATTCTGCCGGAGCACTTAGAAATTATAACGGAGGAAACTAAAGAAACTGGAAGACACTTCATACCCCATGTAACTGAGCCAAGTTTTGGCGCGGATAGGCTCGTGTATGTGACTTTGGAATATGCTTACAGGGTTAAAGACGATAGGGTTGTATTGAGTCTCCCACGGGATATCGCGCCGATACAAATAGGCGTATATCCACTGGTAAATAGGGACGGATTGCCGGAAAAGGCGCAGCAGGTGAGTCAAATGCTTATTGAGGAAGGTTTTATAGTGGAGTATGATGAAGCTGGATCTATTGGGAGAAGATATGCAAGGGCGGACGAAATAGGAATTCCTCTTGGAATAACTATTGACTATGAAACTTTAAAGGATGACACTGTAACAATTCGTGACCGGGACACATGGAAACAGGTAAGAAATCGCATTGACAACCTACCAGACCTCTTGCATAAGTATTTCCTTAAAAAGATTAACTTCGAGGACTTAGGAAGAACCCTTTAAGCTAGCTTCGTTACATTTTTTAGTACTTTCACCATATTTATTCACAGGAAAACTTTGCCAGTATTGCGGCGGGAAGAGAGATTTGGTGCTTCCAGCAGAAACTGAGGAACGTATCAAGATCAGAGCGTTGAACCTTTGCCAAGAACACTTAAGGAAAGTTTTGGATCTAACCAGAAAAGTCCCGCAAATGATTGACTGTTTTATTAATAAGGACGTGGCGAAGGCTAAACAGATATACAACGAAATAACATTAGGCGAGGCTGAGGCAGATAACATGAGACGCTTGATTTCACGGGAGTTGGCCCAGATGGGCGCCATATTAATAAGCAGGGAGGATTTTCTACGATTTGCCAACTTGACAGGTGAAATCGCAGATTTTGCTGAGGGACTTGCCTATCGCCTTTTCAAAATAATGGAAAATAACTGGCATGTGCCAACAAATTTAAAAGAGGAACTCTTGAAACTTTCTGAGGCTGTGCTGGAGACTGTAATCAAGCTCAGGGAAGTAGTATTAGTTCTAAGCTATGGTTCCTCAAAGGCTTTAGAGAGAGCCAGCGAGGTGGAGGTTGCTGAAAGAACCGTGGATGAATTGTACCGTGCCCTCGACATGAAGCTGCTCAACAGCAAACTTGAACTCCCAGCACTATTGCTTTTAAGGGACATTGTTCAACTACTCGAAGATTCAGCTGACAAGGCGGAGGACGCTGCAGATGCGGCAAGAGCCCTAGCCTTTATAATGTGAAGGCATGCCAAATGCCGCGAAAAATACCCGTTGAACTTATCGAAAACTTTCTTGTCGTCTGGAATCCCCCAGATGGTTCAGAACTTTACAAAATGGGCTTTTACGGTAAACCCCTTGGGATCCCAAAGCCAAAGATTCCAGAATTTAACGTTCCATTAATCCTTGACCTCATGGAAGGACTATATCTGGCTGAAAAGAGAATAATAAAGGTTTACGAGGGCGCTGATAGGAAAAAGGTAAGCCTTAAAAAAATGCGGCAAAAGGCCAAAAAATTATACGAGGCATTTGATGATAAATATGCGGTATACAAGGATCTACGCGAAAATGGACTCGTAGTTACTCCTGGCATAAAGTTCGGATGCGACTTTGCAGTCTACAAGTACGGACCTGGATTAGAGCACGCCCCCTACATGGTTTCAGTTAAGAAGGCCTCTTCAGAGGTAACGGCAACTGATATTGTTAAGGCTGGAAGGCTTGCAACAACGGTGCGTAAAAGGTTTATAATAGCCGTGCCGGACTCAGAGCGCAACAAAATA
>CAZAPQ010000069.1:0-10879 GCA_964487415.1 uncultured Candidatus Bathyarchaeia archaeon
CCTAAAGAATTCGACATCTTGGCAGTTGAGCGTAAGTGGCAGAAACTTTGGGAAGATTGGGGCATTTATCGCTTCGACTGGAATGATCATGCAAGGCCGACTTTTAGCATTGACACGCCTCCGCCCTATCCATCCGGCGAGTTTCACATGGGAAATGTCTTAAACTGGACTTATTTCGACATCGTTGCCCGCTACAAGCGTATGAGGGGCTATAATGTGTTTTTCCCGCAGGGCTGGGACTGCCATGGCCTAGGCATAGAGGTTCAAGTGGAAAGGGAGCACAATATTCGTAAGCGGGACTTGCCTCCGGACAAGTTTCGCAGTTTATGCATGAAGCTTGTTGAAAAATACATTGCCATGATGAAGGAGGGCATTATACGACTAGGCTGCAGCGTAGACTGGACAACGGAGTATCGCACCATGAACCCTGACTATTGGAGGCGAACCCAGCTTAGCTTCATAATTCTATACCATAAAGGTTTCATGTATCGCGGGGCTCATCCGGTGAACTGGTGTCCGAGATGTGAAACTGCAATTGCTGACGCTGAGGTGGACTATGAAGAACGATTGGGGAAACTACATTACATTAGGTTCCCATTAGAGGAAGGTGGACATCTTCTAATAGCCACCACCCGCCCAGAATTCATCCCTGCATGCGTGGCTGTGGCTATTAATCCAACGGATGAGCGATATAATAGGTATATTGGCAAGAGGATAATAGTCCCCATAGTGAACAGGGTTGTGCCCATAATTCCAGACGAGAGTGTTGACCCATCCTTCGGAACAGGAGTGGTTATGATATGCACTTACGGGGATAAGGAAGATGTCAGAATAGTAAAGAGGCAAAACCTACCAGTCATAACCATTTTAACGGATAACGGCCGAATAAATGAGAACGGGGGTAAATATCAAGGCTTAACGGTTGAAGAGGCTAAAAAGGCCATAGTTAAAGACCTTGAAGCCGCTGGAATGCTGGAAAAAGTTGAAGAGATAACTCAGGAGGTTGGACTCTGCGAGCGATGTAAAACTCCAATTGAAATTTTAGAGCGAAAACAATGGTTTATGAAAACCCGAATGTTGACCGATGATGTTGTGAAAGCCGCCGAAGAAATCATCTGGTTCCCCGAACACATGAAAACCCGCCTCATAGATTGGGCGAAATCCTTGGACTGGGATTGGGTCATAAGCCGTCAACGGGTCTTCGCAACCCCGATACCCGTCTGGTACTGCAAAAGCTGTGGAGAAATTATTGTAGCCCATGAGGACTGGGTTCCCATTGACCCTAAGCTTGAAAATCCAAGAATTGAAAGTTGTCCCAAGTGTGGAGGCAGAGAATTCGCTCCAGAAACGGACGTTTTCGACACTTGGATGGATTCCTCGATAACCTGCGCGGTGCACGCTGGCTGGCCTGATAGACCCTACTGGAGGAGACTTTTCCCTGCTGATGTGCATCCATCAGGAGTTGACATAATTCGTACATGGGCATATTATCTAGTGGTTAGGCATCTGGCACTGTTCGGGGAGAAGCCCTTCAAAAGCTGTCTCATAAACGGCATGGTGCTAGGCGCGGATGGCAGAAAAATGAGCAAGTCCCTTAAAAATTATGTGGCCACTCCAGAAGTTCTGAACAAGTATGGCGCGGATGCTGCTAGGCAATGGGCTGCAGGGGGCGGGGCCACCGGATCGGATATTCCATTCCGCTGGCCTGATGTAGAGTATGGTAGACGCTTTTTAACAAAACTTTGGAATTCCGCCCGCTTCGTAAGCAATCAACTTCAGGACTATAGACCTGGCGAAAGCGGCGAACTTCAGCTTTTAGACAGGTGGATTCTAAGTAAGGCTGAAAGGATGACAAGCAAGGTCACCGAGGCTTTGGAGAAGTGCCAGTTCAACGTTGCTCTTGATGAGATCCGCAACTTTACATGGCACGTTTTCTGCGACCAATACTTGGAGGCCGTAAAGGATAGGCTTTACAGGCCTGAGGTTTATGGTGAAGGCAAAAGAAAAGCTGCCCAATCCACTCTATATAACGTTCTGTATCGCATACTTCAGCTTCTAGCGCCAATAATACCCCACATTACAGAGGAAATCTATCAGGCTTTATATGCCGAATACGTGGGCCTGAATAGTATACACTTGACTTCTTGGCCTCAATTAGACGAAAGCAGAATGGATGAGGCTTCAGAAAGGGATGGCGAACTGCTGGTGGCCTTAATATCAGAAATAAGGCGAGATAAGGCTGAGAAACGCAAACCTTTGAATGCCCAGATAAGAAAAGTAAAAATCTATGCTGGAACCAAGGAGCTCGCCGAGATTATAGATAGAAATAAGGGCGACCTTGTTGGAACATGCAGGATTTCTGAGCTGGAGATACTGCCTGAAAAGGGCGAAGGTAGGCATGTTCCACGGTACACTGAGATAAGCTTCGTAAGCGAGTATGACTAGCCATCAATTAAGAGAAGTCAAACTTGTAGAGTGACCGATGCCCTATGCTGAAGGTTCGCTAATTTTCGTGTCTGCTATTGCTTTATCATCTTCAAAAATTGGCACATGGCTGGCATTATGTTCTTACAGTCTAAAGCAATTCCATTTTTCTTTTAGCAAACTTTTAAGGCTGCTAATTGTGTTTTCCACGTTTCTTCTGCAGTATGGCGGTTCCACAGGTGGAGCATAGGGTTCTTTAACGTCTATCTTCTCAAAGCCCACTAAGCCTGCGGCTAAGGCATACCAGCATAGTGGCAGAATCTCGGGGTTATAGCCGCTTCCAATAAGTAGAATAAGCTTTCCATCGCAAACTTTTTCGGAAGTTTTCTTGATCAAACGTGAAAGGTTGAAGAAACCATCTATTGTTAGTCCCAAATTTCCAAGCCTATCGGCAAAATGAGGGTCGCTGCCACCGTTTGCAATTATAATTTCAGGTTTAAACTCCTCAGCTAAGGGAACGAAAATTTCCTTTAGCACATAAAGGTAAGTACTGTCGCCGGTTCCAGGAGGCAGGGGTACATTGATGTTGTAGCCTTCTCCCGGGCCTTCCCCAATCTCCCATGTGAATCCCCTGCCTGGGTAAATTGTATAGGGATCTTGATGTATAGATATGAAGAGCACGCTTGGATCCCTATAGTAGATATCGCTTGTACCATTACCAAAGTGGACGTCATAATCTAACACTAGAAACTTTTTCACGTTTCTCCTCTCTCTTAAATATTCTATGGTAATTGCTATGTCATTAAAGATGCAAAATCCTCCGCCATAGTTTCTTCCCGCATGGTGAAAGCCGCCGCCAATAGAGATTGCCCTTCCAGCCTCTCCATCAACCACAGCCCTACCACACTCTATTGTACCGCCGGCGATGAGCAGTAACGCTTCAAGAATTTCTGGAGAAGTAGGGGTTTCAACATCATATGCTAACCTCTTTTCCGCCAGGCTAAAAATTAACTTCGCATATTCGACGTCATGGGCTCTGATTATATCATCCCAAGTTGCAGGTTTTGGCTCTATAATCCTCAAGTTCCGATTTGCAATCAACCCCTTTTCCTTAAAAAAGTTCATGGCATTGACATATCTATCTCCTCTAAGGGGATGCCCCTCCCCCAGATCATACTGCCTAAACTTTTCATGGTAGGATACCAGCACAATATCATTCAAAATTATCACCAAGATAGACTAATTGCTTCAAATAATTTAAGACTTATAGGCTATCCTGAAGTTCATGCATAAAAAAGGGAATTGAATGTTTTAGAGTTTAGCTTTCGCTTTTCTCTTCACTTGTAGTCTCTGCTGGTGTGGTGGCTTCTGTGGGTGTTGGTGTTTCCTGCGGTATCTCCTTCAACTCTTTAGGTTCTGTGGTGGCTTCTGTTAACGGCGCTTCAATTTCGCTTGCTTTTATCTCCTTTTCTAGAGTAACCGCTTTAACCTCCGTTTCCGCCCATATTGTGGGGTATTCTGTGATTTTTGCTGGGGCGGCAAGCTTGTTAATGGTCTCTTTTATTAATTCTAGTTCCTTCTTGGCGTTTTCAAGTCCGATGGTTAAAAGTGTCATCTCTTGCTGGTATGCTTCATCCGATATTTCGCCGCCCACATGCTGAATTTCAATGTTTGCAAGCATTTTTTCTAAAATCCTAATGTGCTCCTCAAGCTCCTTAACTTTGTCGCTCATCTTCCCTAATATGGCTCTTTTCTGTTTCTCGATTTCCGCGATGGCCTCGTCCATTTCCTTGTTGAACATCTCAAATGTGGACTGTGATATCCTGCCGTTTGTTAGCAAGCTGCCTAAAGCTTGCCTTTTCCTCATAACAACCTCGTATTCTTCGTTTATTTTGTCCAAATACTTTTTCCAAAAAGTCAATTCGCCAGCACCGCCATTTTGGAGGCGCAAACAGAAAAATAATATTTCTTAACATGCTAATATATTGTAAGCTATTAAAAGCATAGGTTCCAGCCCATTTAAGTGGAAACTTTCCTTTAAAATCTTGAACCGATAATACTGGGATTTTACGGTTTTATGAGACATTATAGCTACACTTTTTCCATACGCTATTAAGTTTATGCCATCGAGAAATATGTTGTCTATATCTAAATAAGTTTAGATAGTTTAAACTTATCTTATTTTATTTCTACTTCTGCTTCTGAATTAGAATAAAATTTAAATATTTATATCTAACTAAAAATATTTAGAATATATTGGTGATGTGCACAGGTGATGGATATGGCGATGGAAGC
This sequence comes from uncultured Candidatus Bathyarchaeia archaeon, assembly GCA_964487415.1. Classification (GTDB taxonomy): domain Archaea; phylum Thermoproteota; class Bathyarchaeia; order Bathyarchaeales; family Bathycorpusculaceae; genus DRVV01. The sequence continues at coordinate 4,720 of CAZAPQ010000069.1, forward strand.
CAAAGTCTTAAGGCAGATGCATGAACGGATAATAAAAAGTTTCATGGATATAATAATCCTAGCTGAACTTAGAAATGGATCAATGAGCGGTTATGATGTAATATCCTTCATTCATAACAAATTTAACCTGTTAGTAAGCTCCGGAACAGTTTACTCCATGCTTTATTCTCTAGAGAGGAACGGCTTCATCGAAGGGAAATGGGATGAGAGAAAAAGGGTATACAAACTCACAGATAAAGGCCAAAAAATGATAGAAACTCTGCTAAGCGCCAACGATAAGCTCAAAAACTTCATAACAACGTTTCTTCTAAGGCCTTAATTTTATTTATACATCAAGCATTGCCTATAATTTTCTCTGCACCTATACACGCAACAATTAAGCTTTAAGGGAAAGGCATAAGCAATTTCCATTTCCCTAATAGTTAATAACCCATCAGTCCAAAACTCCCTTCTGCGTAATCTTCATATAATTGTAGGGCTCCAGAGAAATTGTATCGCACTAAACTATCCAAGGCTCTCCCCTCAAAATAAAGTGGGGGCAAAAACTGCTGAAAATGGGCCCGTAGCTCAGCAAGGATAGAGCACCGGGCTTTTAAGCTTCAAAAGCCAAGAAACCCGGGGGTCCCGGGTTCAATTCCCGGCGGGCCCGCCACAACCTTAATTCATCAATGTGGAATTGAGGAGTTATAGCTTCGTTAGATTCGAATTAATTCGCATGTAATCTTATAGTTTAATGGGGCTTATAGCAAAATCCTTAATACTGTGCCAACACCGTTTTAGTTTAGTTTACCGGGCCGGTAGATCAGCCTGGAATGATCGCAGCGTTGGCATCGCTGAGGTCGCGGGTTCAAATCCCGCCCGGTCCACCACCTCAATGACACTTTTACAAACACATCTTAGAGTCAACAGCTCTGCTTGTTGAATCGGATTCCGTAACAGATTTATGCTCTGTATTTAATAGTATTTATTAATATTCAATAAACTTAAAATAATCTCGTCACATGAAGGTGTATCGAGGCACATGTCAACCCCAAAAAATAGATATGCATCCGCCTCAACATTGCTTATAGTCCTAACAATTCTATGCCTCAGCCTGACAGCCAATACGGCTTTCGCGGCAACCACAACCCCTTCAGGGCCATCAAAACTGCAGGTTTATATAAGCCCCCCTAAAGTGCTTGCCGACAACAGCGTTTACGAGGTTGTTTATGTGCAACTTCAAGACGCTAAGGGGCTTCCGGCAAGGGCGCCAGAGGATATAACAGTTCAATTATCTTCATCCAATATTAACATAGGCACCGTCGACCAAGTTACCGTCATACGTAAGGGCGAAAACTATGCTGTTGCCAAATTCTTCTCAACCTATACTCCAGGATCCACAACAATAACAGCTACAGCAACAGGTTTTCCTCAGGCGCAGGGAACCATAACAACAGTCGGTCCAAAACCAACAAAACTAGCAGTATACTGTGCACCTTCCTCACTGCTGGCGGATAACAGCGAATATAAGGTTGTTTATGTGCAGCTCCAGGATGATAAAGGAAATCCGGCGATAGCCTCCGAGGACGTTAAAGTTCTATTACTATCCTCAAGAACGGATGTGGGCACCGTTCAGCCAGAGGTTACAATACGTAAAGGTGAAACTTACGCTGTAGCCAATTTTAGCACAACCTTTGTGGCTGGGACAACAACAATAACCGCTATGGCCGCAGATTCAGGATACGCGAGTGGAACAGCAACCATAACAACAGTAGGACCCTCAAAACTCGCTCTTTATGCAGTTCCTCCAGTTCTGCCAGTTCCACCATCCAGCGCCGAGGAGAAGGAGTATCCTGTAATCATCGTGCAACTTCTGGACGCAAACGGCAATCCTGCCAAAGCCCCGAAAGGCGGCGTAGAAGTAATGTTATACTCATCAAATACCACTGTGGGCACAGTTACTGATAAAATAGTAATTAAAGAAGGAGAAGATTTTGCCATCGCCAACTTCCGCCCACGTGTACTAGACGAGAATAAAACTGTAACAATCAAAGCAATGTCTCCGGGATATGATCCTGCATATGTAACCCTAAAAACGCAGACGATATCACCTGATGCTAAACCCACAAAGATTGTCCTATACACCGGTCCGGCAAAAGTTATTGCTGAAAATAAAAAATACCCAATAATCGCTGTTCAACTTCTAAATGATAAAAATGAGATAGTCTGTAATTATGCTGATACGTATGTAGATCTGGTTTCTACAAACACGGAGTATGGGAATGTAACCAAACGTATAACAATAAAACAAGGCGAAACTTATGCTAATGCCACGTTTTATCCGACATACAGTCCAGGAAGCACTACCATTGTGGCAGCGACTTCCGGGCTCAAAAGCGACCCAAAGGAGACGCAAAAAACCATAACTACTATTGGTTATAAAGGGTCAAAGCTTGTTGTTTATGCTGCGCCACAGAAGTTTCTCGCAGACGGTTACACCTATGTCGCCTCTATAAAGGTGCAACTGCAGACTTCTGATGGAAAGCCTGTTAAAGCCATGGAAGACATAGCCGTTAGCCTCTCTTCCTCAGACACCACTGTAGGAAATGTTGACAGCTCAGTTATAATCAAAAAGGGTGAAACTTATGCTTCAGTAAACCTAAACTCAACCTATAAATCTGGAAGCACCACCATCACCGCAGCTGCTCCGGATGTAACCAGAGGTCAAGTTACCGTCTCAACAGTTGGACCTACACCCTCAAAGCTTGCTGTTTACTGTGCACCTCCCTCTCTTCCCACAGATGGCCTCGCTTACCAGGCAATAGTGGTTCAGCTACAAGATACAAGCGGGAATCCTGCTAAACATCCCTTTGGCGACGTCAACATAACCCTAACGTCCTCGAACACTCAAATTGGAAACGTTGTTAAATCTGCCATAATACCCTTCGGTTCAACATACACTATTGCCGCTTTCTATACAAACTTTACCGCTGGCTCCACAGAGATAACAGCTACAGCATCTGGTTACTCATCTGGCAAAGCTAAAATGACAACATGTCTCATAGACCAAATAATCTTAAATATTGCCTTCGTAGAGTACCCGCAGTCCATGAAAAATGGAACTGCGACAATAAGAGTTTATATAACTGCCAACAATACCGCAGTTAACAAGATAGCTCCAGTTTCAGGAGCTACCTTAAAGTTCTCCTCCACCATTAAGGAAATAGCCTTCACATCGCCAAAGGAAGAGGCCCACGGGTATTATTCAGTAAACTTCACGGTTCCAGAGGTGAAGTCCAAAATAAACTGCACAATTTCAGCAAGTGCTTCAAAAACCGGATTTATTAGTGCGGATAAAAATGTCACCATCTTAATTGTTCCACCGTTCCCGATGGGAAACATTCGCATATTCGTTAGCGACGTGGATGGACTACCAGTTTCAGATGCAACAGTCGTTTCAACATCACAGCCATCTAAGAAACCATTAAAGGGCGTTACAGATGAGAATGGCATCGTGTCCTTCAACAACATCCCTACAGGCTCTTATGTATTCCAAATTTCGAAGGAAGGCTACGGCGATACGACAATTCAAATCGAGGTTGCCGCCGATCAGACGGCAGAAGAGATCGCTATAATTCCTAAAATCTCTTCAGGCGGCGAAACCACAGCCCAATCAACAATCATTGTACCTATAATTGCAGTTGTGGCTGCTGTAGCCGGATTTATTGTATGGAAATTCTACTATGTGAAGAAAAAGGAAGAAGAGGAAATAGCTGGCGCAGTTCACTACGGCTAGGCAATGCTGGCTGAAGCATACACACCACTCGATGGGAGCTCTCCAAGCAAAAGCTTTTTATTTAATTAGCGCTTGAAGTTAAGGCTGTGGTTGGTAAGGTGATGCCTCGCCAATCCTAAAAACCCATGTCTTCCTGTGTTTTAATAGCCTATCATATAAAATCTTCTGGAGGTTGGCGCTATGTTTCTGGTGGTTCTAGACTTTGAGGGAGTGGTAGTTAAAGGCGAATATCTCCTTGAGCTTGCAAAGATTGCTGGAAAATCAGATTTAGTAGAGAAATTGACAAAGGCTGGAATTGAAGGCAGCATGAACTGGAATGAAGCTTTGGGGCAAAGGCTGGAACTCCTCAAGGGAATCGAATATGAAAAGTGTATGGAAGCAACAAAAGCCCTCAAGCTTTATCCAGGGGCGAAAGAGTTTGTGGACTCGCTGAGGAGACTTGGAAATGTCAAGTTAGGCGTTATCACAGGATGCTTCGATATAGTGGTTAATCCCGTTAAGGAGCAGCTTGGACTCGACTTCGCGGTAGCCAACAAACTGGTTTTCAACAAGGATAAGCTTGAGGACGTGGAACTTGTTGTGGATGCTAATAAGGATTTACATATGGAGTGCATGGCAAGGCGCTTCGGGGTTAGGATGGAGAATGTGATCGCCATAGGTGATGGTGCCAATGATGTTGGTATGATCAGTAAAGCCGGTCTTGGGATAGCATTTAACCCTGCGCCTATTCTCGAGAAATATGCCAAAGTTACCGTACATGCAGAAAGATTAGATGAAACTTTGCCGATAATAGAAGAATTTATTGAAGAAAGACGGAAGCAGGAAGAGCAAAAACGCTCTGATAGCAGTAAAAAGATGAAATCAAAAGTCCTCGTATGTGACACAATAGAACCTGAGGGTATAAAACTCTTAGAACTCTATGGATTTGATGTTACCAATAAGCCCCAAATCCTCCATGAGGAACTCAAAAAAGAAGTGGCTGACTACGATGTTTTAATAGTTAGGAGCAGAACGAAAGTTACTAGAGAAATAATCGACGCTGGCAAAAATCTCAAAGTAATCGCTAGAGTAGGAAGTGGCGTGGATAACATCGACGTTGAGTACGCAGAAAAGAGGGGTATAAAAGTTGTCTGCGCATCAGAGGCCGTGGTTAATGCTGTAGCCGAGTTGACCATTGGCCTCTTAATATCTTTAGCGAGGCAAATAACAAGAGCTGACAATGCGATGAAGGACGGTAGATGGATCAAAAACGAACTTGAGGGTTGGGAGTTAAATGGAAAAACTTTGGGTATTGTAGGTTGCGGTAAGATAGGGCAAAAAGTTGCCCAGCTCGCAAAAGCCTTCAAAATGAAAATTCTTATTTCTGATATAAACTGTCCTTCAGCAGACTTTTTGAGAGAAGCCGGCGCACAGCTTGTTCCAATAGATGAACTGTTGAAGAAAAGCGACATCATAACGTTACATGTTCCACTAACCCCCCAGACATATAACCTGATAGGCGAACGGGAGATTAATCAAATGAAAGACGGTGTCTACATCATCAACACTTCAAGAGGACCTATCATAAATAAGGAAGCACTCTTTAAAGCATTAAGATCTGGGAAAATAGCTGGAGCAGCACTGGACGTTTACGACGAAGAACCTCCAAAGGACTATTCACTCATGAGATTACCAAATGTAATTTGCACTCCACATATAGGCGCACAGACAAGAGAGGCTCAGAAAAACGCTTCAATAACCATTGCCAAAAAGATAATCGAAACAATAGCATATTCGATTGAAAGTACATGCGATTACAAGTGTAGCGAATGCGCAAACCTCTAGCATTTTCCGCTTCAACATCGACCACATAATAACTTATTTTTTACTGAAACATTTTCCTCGCGGAATCTAGGCCTCTTTCCATCTCAACTTTGCATCCAAGCTCTTTTAATGCGTTTCCAAGAGCCGTTAATGTTGCTAGGACCTCCGATTGTGAAATCGTTCCCATACATCCAATCCTGAATATTTTACCCTTAAGCTCACCCATTCCACCGGCTATAACAACATTATACTTGTCCCGCATTATGCTTCGCACATGGCTCTCATCCACATTCTGTGGAACGTTAACTGCGATTACGGTATTTGAGCGTAATGCTTCTTCCTTGGGGAAAACAGCCATTCCATAGTCCTCTAATGCCCTATAAAAGGCTTCAGCGCAAAGATGATGCCTTCTAATCCTTTTTTCCAGTCCTTCCTCCCGGACAATTTTAAGGGCCTCATCAAGTGCATATAAAAGCGGAATAGCCGGCGTAAAGGCGGTTTCCTTTTTGGTTGCAAAGTCCCTCATTAAAGCCAAGTCATAATACATCGGCTTATTCTCTATGCTCTCAATTTTTTCCCATG
>CAZAPQ010000070.1:0-21109 GCA_964487415.1 uncultured Candidatus Bathyarchaeia archaeon
GGTGGAGGAATAATTCTGGCAGAGAATGGCAAGGTCTTAGTTGAGCTTCCCCTCCCAATAGCGGGGACAATGTCAGATTTGCCCATGAAAAGCTTAGCCAAAAAACTGGAGGACATGAGGCTAAAGCTAAGGGAGCGCGGATGCCCTCTACGTGATCCGCATCTGTCGCTTATTACCCTGACAAGTCCAGCAATTCCATTTATCAGAATCTGCGAGGATGGGCTAATAGACGTAAAAACTGGGAAACCCCTAAGCTTAATGATATAGACATAGACATAGTTATATTCCTGAATTCAACGCATGGCAGCGGCATGCGTTGAAGCCCTTGACCATTCACGGCAACAAGCGGCAGTTTTTTATATTCCATTTTCGAATACATTTAAAACATGATAGTGCTAAAGGAAGTAGTGGCAACCGTTATCCTCTTCATATGGGTTATATTTGTGGCATACGTGCTTACCGCACGTTTATACAGTCGCATGAGGGGGAGGGGCGTAAAGGAAAATGTTGCAATTTACTATAACAGAAAGATTATCCACATATTAACGGGCGGAGTTGTCGCAATTCTTATACCGTTCTTCTTCGAAACTCCGTTGCTTCCCTTAGTTATGGCTATGCTTTTGGCACTATTTCTCTACATACCCCACAAAAGAGGAAAACTTCTTTACTGGTTCCAGACAGGAGACAATGCTTACGAGGTTTCATTTTGCATCATGTGGGGAGTAATTATAGCTTTTGGCTGGATCATTTCCGGAGGAAACTTTTGGTTCGGCGTTCTGCCAGTAATATTCATGTCCATAGGAGATGCCATAACAGGAATCGTTAGAAACCTCCTTTACAAGCATAGAACCAAGTCATGGTTGGGAAATCTCGCCATGGCCTCTTTCTCAATTCCAATGGGAGCCGTGTTGGGAGCCGCTGGCATGATAGCTGGAACCATAGCCTCCATAGTAGAGCATTTTGAGTGCAACCCAATAGACGATAACATAACAGTTCCACTATCAGCCTTTACTATAATAATGCTAGCCAAGTTCTATGCACCATGGCTTCTGACGCTTTAAGCCTTTAACGCTCCTCTGAGAAGGCCCGTCTAACGCCAACATAGAAAATCAAGAAGATGAATAGTATCAGCGCTATAACAAAGGATCCGGTAGCTGAAATAAGAAGATTTCTTCTTGCAATCTCGTCAACGGTTTGAAGGGAAAGAAGCGACAAATAGAAGGCTATGAAGACAAAGATCAGTATAACTGCAGCAGCCACCGACTCAATTTTCATTGCTAGTTTTTCCCAAGCCCCTTCTTAGAAGTAATTATAAAAAGGTCCATTAAAAATGTTTATGTATTTTGAATCTAAATCTGATAAGAACTTCATATGACCTATTTTGACTTGCTCTTGATCCTGTCTAAGCTTTTCTCGATTATCCAACTGCTGGACTGAACTTTACCGCCGCCAACCCCGTAAACTATTTTTATACCAAGCCTCTGGCAGGTTTCAACCTCTCCTCTAGGCATGTTTTCAGGGGTTCTATCCCCGCCTTTAGCGTAAACATTAGGCCGTATGGACTCTAAAATTGGCTCCATTGTCAAATTGCAGTTCTCCGGGCAAACCAGTACTTCGTCCACGTATCTAATACTCTCCAGCAAAGCTCTTCTATCCTCAAGTGGCATGAAACAATAGCCCTTTTTCTTTACACAGCACTCATCCCTATGAACTAAGACTATGAGCTTGTCGCCTAAGGTTTTAGCTTCCTTAAATAGGCTTATATGTCCCCTATGAGGCGGATCAAAGAAGCCGCCTGTAAGCACTACCCGCAAGGCAACGTCACCACCACGACACATAGGCATGCTTGTTCGTGAAAATGTTATTATTAAATTTTAGCTTTTTGGATAATTCAGGATGATGTGTTAAATATAAGGGTTTGATGGACCGGGCGGGATTTGAACCCGCGACCTCCCGAGTGCGAGTCGGGCGTTCATACCAACTGAACTACCGGCCCAACACTTATGAAACGCCCAATTTTAATTTTAAAACTGGGATATAAGGGATGTTTCTGGATTTTGGGGAACTTGCCCTCTGCCCATGTCTCCAAGCGGCTCTTTGGAATCCCATATACTCATCATCTCAAATCATAGCTTGGATTTATGAATAAACCTTTTGTTGATCAATTGTGCTGAAAATAGCTATGGCGGGATGTCTATAACTAGCAGATGGCTATGTATATTTTCCTCTCGTCTAATGGATACTCATGCCACTCCACTGCTATCTGTGGAACAGTGATGTGCAAGAGCACGCTTTTAGCCCTTACAAGCTCCGCCATGTCTCTAAGGTATAGGTTTAGAAGCTTCACAGTTTCCTCATCGAAGCCAGCCACGTGAACGGTTTCCAAAATGTCTGTGGGATTGTATCCCAGCTCCTTTCTCAAGGACTGAATCCGCCGAGCCACATCCCGCATTAAACCCTCGCCTAAAAGTCCCTCATCCCTATAAGTATCAAGGAAAACCCTCACCTCCCTATCGGAGACTGTAGCCCATCTGCCAGCGGCAACTTCATCCTCAATGTCCTTCGGAACCACTGATGCATACTCCGCTGCCTTGACATTTGCAAGCTCAAGGAAAACTTCATGTAAGTTTTTAAGCGCCGAACAGACGCCTTCTGGCGCTTGGACGAAAACTCTCCTTAGAGGCCAACGCCTTTTCAGTTTAGCAGACTGCCTTGCAGAATAAACAAGGGATAGACATAGGAAAAGGTTCTCGAAATCCTCCTCAAGAGCCTTGTCCCGCAGCCTTTCATCCGGCTTAGGCCAATCCTCAAAGTTCACGGATTCAGGAAGCTTAGGATCAAGTTTTCTGTAGACTTTCTGGTACAAGGCTTCACTTAGAAACGGCGTTATAGGATTAAATAGAAGAACCGTGATTTTAAGGACATGCCATAAACAGGCGTAAATAGCCAATCTTCTGTTTAGCGTTTCAGGGTCATCAGACCATAGTTCCTTACGGATCATAGGCACATAAAGGCGGCTGATGGTTTCTACGACAAAGTCTTCAAGCATCCATAGGGCGGTGTTGAATTCGCATTTTCCCAACTTTTCAGTATATTCCTCCACAGTTCTCTGCAATCTTGAGAGAAGCCAAAAATCAGGCTTTTTGAAGTATTTCCATGCCCACTCAAGCTTATGCCTCTCAGGGTCAAACTTGTCATACTCGGCGTTTTGTAAAAAGAATCTATGAAGGTGATATAGGGTTGAGAGAATCTGATAGGGACGACGGTTCATTTCATCTATGTCGAAGTTCATGAAGTCTATTGGAGAACACTTCCAAAGCATATAAAACCTACAAACATCCGCTGACTCCCTCTTCAAAAGGCTGTTGACCTCTATAACGTTTCCAAGGCTTTTGCTCATCTTTCGACCTTTCGCATCCTGTGTTAAGCCCTGAAATAGGAAGGCCTTATATGGCGCTTCAGCCCTTCCAGTTAATATCACATGCTCCAGCAATAGCGAATTAGCCCATCCCCTTGTTTGATCAATTCCCTCGGTAAGGAAATCCACGGGCACGTATTTCTGAAACTCTTCATCGGTAAACCTTGCATATGGAGAAGCACCACTATTGTGCCAGGTGTCAAGCACGAAAGGTTCTCTATGCATTATGTCCCCGCATTTCTCGCATTTCAGGGTAATACGGTCTATCCACGGCTTATGAAGCTCAAACCGGCCGGATGGCTTTTCTATTGCTTTATCCAGAAGCTCCTTCTTACTTGCTATGAAAATTTTCGCTCCGCATTTTTCACAGACCCAAATTGGGAGGGGCGCTCCCCAAATTCTCTCCCTTGAAATGCACCAAGGCTTACCTTCTTTTAGGAAGGATATGAAACGGTTCTTCGGTGCTTCGAAGAAGTATTCAACCTTTTCAGCAGCTTCCAAAATCTTGCTATTTATTTTGTCAGTCCTTAGGAAATATTCCCTTCTGGCAATCCAGAGAAGCCTATGATGGGAACGCCAACATGTGGGATACTCATGCTTTATGGTTTTAACCCCAACAAGTAAGCCCCTTTTACGAAGTTCTTCTATAACCATATCATCAGCGTCTCTAGCGAATACTCCAGCAAAGAAGCCAGCCTCGTTCGTGAACTTGGCTTCGTCATCGAAAGGAGTGAATATTGGAACCCCCCTCCTCACAGCCGCAGCGAAATCTTCTTCACCGTTTCCTGGAGATAGATGTACAACGCCCGTTGCCGTGTTCACGTCCACAAAGTCTTCACAGACAACCCTGTGCACTAAAGGATGCTTATCCAGCTCTGCCTGTTTAGGAATAAGATCCTTGAATGCATAATCATACTTTAGCCCCTCCAAACTTTTGCCATCAACCACCTCGATTATGGAATAATTTTCTATGCCAAGCTCCTGCATCACAGGCTCTACACGTTGCCTAACCATTATCCACTTTTCATCGTTCACCTTAACAATCGCGTACTGCGCATCTGGATGAACCGCCAACATTAAATCTGTAACAATTGTAAACGGCATTGTAGTCCAAACGAGGAAATAACTATCATTCCTTTCAGCCAGCCGGAACTTGAAGTATAGGGAGGGATCCTCCACTTCTTTATAAGACCCCTCGTAGCCAACTTCAGCGCTGCTTAAGCTGGTTTGGCAGCCAGGACAATAAGCAACAACATAGTAGCCCTCCTCAAGCAAGCCCTGCTCCCAAGCACGTTTGAGATACTGCCATTCCCTCTCAATGTAATCGTCCAGGTAGGTCCAGTAGGCTTTGCTATGGTCAATGAAAATTCCAAGGTTTCTATCGGCTTCAACCCACTCCTTATGATAGCGCATTATTGTCTTCTTGCATTCCTCCACGAAACGTTCTTCACCCACTTTTTCAATGAGCTCCCGCTTATTCTTCACTCCCAAAAGCTTCTCAACCTCAAGCTCCACCGGCAAGCCTTGACAGTCCCAACCAGCCCAGAATGGCATAAAATAGCCCTGCATGGTTTTCCATCGATAGTGAAGATCTTTTATCACACGGCCCCTTGCGTGGCCCACATGAGGAATGCCATTGAGAGTTGGAGGCCCCTCAACCCAGCCATACAAGCCTACAGCGTTTTTCTCACGATAATCCATGAGCTTTTCTTTAATGCGGTTTTTATCCCAGAAATCGCGGATTTCCTTCTCAATTTCAAGCGGGCGGTAGTTTGGACTTAAACTTTTTTCAGAGTTGGCGCTGAATTTGACGGTCACCTTTCATCCCTAGCACCCGCGGATAAACCAAATAAACCCAGCTCAAATATAACCTTTTTGAGCTTGACTTTCTCATTCAATTGGGATTTTCTTCCCATCGAAGTCCCTTTTCCAAGAGCCGAACTCGCCTTTCACTTCCCTCAATTGCTTAATGCTGAAGACAGGGCCATCTCTACAAACGCGATACCTTCCTATTATACAACTTCCACAAATGCCGATGGCGCAGCGCATTAAACGCTCCAAACTCGCCTCTAAATCGACACCATACTCTTCAGCTAGGCAGAAAACCTTGAACATCATCTGTTCTGGCCCACAAGTGTAAATCATATTAAATTTCTCACTGGACAAGAGCTTCTTTAATGGTTCCGTAACCAAGCCCTTAACGCCGTAACTTCCATCCTCCGTAACAGCTAAAACGTTTCCCTCACCACAAAGCGCACACAAATCATCAAAGAACAACAATTCATCCCTAGTCTTAGCACCAACCAAGAAAGTAACTTGGACATCTAACGCAATAAGTTTTCTAGCCAAGAACATTAAAGGCGCGATGCCTGTGCCCCCACCAACCATAAGCACTCTGCCCTTCCGAATGGAGAAGGAATTTCCGAAAGGCCCTCGCACACCTAGAACCTCGCCAGCACTCATCTTATGAAGAACCTCGGTAGCCTCGCCCACCCTTTTAATGGCAACAGAAACTTCGCCATCCTTCTCCGCGGATAGAATGCTAAGCGGAATTTCATCTACTCCGGGAATCCAAAGCATCAAAAACTGTCCGGGCTCGGCCCTCGCGCATAATTTATCCTTAAAAGTAAATATTTTAACGCTGGGCGACGCTTTTTTAATGCTTATTATCCTTGTTGTCCTCAGCACATTATAGACTATGCGATAAGCCAACAATTTCACGTACACTCCTAAAATTCTTCTTCTTCAGGTATTTTTCAATTCCTCTACATATAGTCTCAAACACGCCTAGCCCCTTTAGGGCTATGGCAGTTCCAATCTGAACTGCTGTGGCCCCCGCGAGCATGAACTCCACGGAATCCCGCCAGTTTGTTATACCACCACAACCGATTATCGGAACATTAACTTTTTCGTAAATCTCGTAGACACACCTTACAGCAATTGGCTTTATAGCAGGCCCAGATAAACCACCTTTTATATGACCTAAAACTGGCCTTGCCGTTTCCAGGTCAATTGCCATGGCCTTAACCGTGTTTATAGCCGTGATGGCATCAGCGCCAGCTTCAACGGCGACCTCTGCAAGCCCGGCTATATCACTAACATTCGGTGAAAGTTTAACAAAAATTGGCCTATCTATAGAAGCTTTAACCCTTTTAACCACATGAGCCAAGACTTCCGGTTTTTGTCCAATCTCAACACCTGTCTCTTTAACATGGGGACATGAAACATTAAGTTCAACGGCATCCGCGCCTGCCTCAACGGCTTTTTCAGCCACCTTAACGTATTCTTCAGCCGAAAAACCATAAACGCTTACAATTAACGGAACTTGTAAAACAGCCTTCGCCTTCTGGATTTCCTCTACAAAATTATTTATCCCAGGGTTTGGAAGCCCCATAGCATTTATTAAACCACAGCTTGTTTGAAAAACTGTGGGGTTTGCGTAGCCTTTTCTAGGTTTAAGCCCAACAGACTTCGTTACAACGGCACCAGCGCCACTTCGCGCTATATTTTCAAGGGATTCGGCGGAATATCCCAAAATCCCGGAAGCCAGCATCAAGGGATTTTTCAGCTTCAAACCAGCTAAATTCACGCTTAAGAGCTCAATTTTCAATTATTATTCCACCACAACCAGCTATGTCTATGTTTCTGATAAGATAAACTTAATCTCAAGTGACAAGGTTTTCAGAATCCTTTATTTATTCAATCAATTTAATACTATCAAGCATTTGAGGAGTAACTGATGAAAGCCGTTATAATTCCGACATTTTTCGGAGTTATCGCCCTTAGTGAAGGGAACATGCTTGTAGCCAGATCATTATTCAGTAAAAAACCTGAAGAAGCAGCGAAAGCTCTGACGGAAATCGAGTCAGGTAAAGTCGTTAAGGAAATATCAGACATAATAGAGCATCTGAAAGAAAAGGGCTACACAGTTTTTGCCTTTAATAACGAACGCTTAGCAGAGGAAGTCAAGGTAAGGTATAAGGTGAATGTTGAAGTTTTGGGGACATCTGAGACGGAGACTCTGCGCTCTAATATTGAAAAATTCGCTGTAGAAACAGGTTTTGTTAAGGATTACGAGGAATTACGCCGCTGGATTCACAAGGTTGCCATAGAAGTAGCCAAGCTTAAAGTTAAGAAGATGGTGGAGAAAAAAGATTTAATAATAGCACAGGCCATTCAGGCCCTTGATGATATAGATAGAACCTTAAACCTTTTCATGAGCCGTATAAGGGAATGGTACGGCATCCACTTTCCAGAACTGGATAGGATGATAGACAGACATGAAACCTATGCTAGGCTTGTTCTGAACTTGGGGAGAAAAGAAAACTTTACAATTGATAACCTTGAGAGAGAAAAATTGCCAAAAACCAAAGCAGAACAAATAGCCAACGCTGCCTGGGCATCCATGGGCGCAGACTTAACGGAGACAGACTTAGCGCAAATTCAAGCATTATGTAAGAACGTGTTAGATTTTTATGCTCTCAGGGAAGACCTGGAGAAGTATATAGACATCGCCATGGAGGAGACGACGCCTAATATAAAAGCCGTTGTAGGCGCACTTTTAGGTGCACGCCTAATCGCCTTATCAGGAGGACTTACGAATTTAGCCAAAATGCCCGCTAGCACAATACAAGTTTTAGGAGCGGAAAAAGCATTGTTCCGTTCCTTAAAGACTGGAGCAAGACCGCCAAAACATGGCATAATTTTCCAGCACCCACTTATACATGACGCTAAAAAGTGGCAAAGGGGAAAGATAGCCCGGGCTTTAGCTGGAAAATTGGCTATAGCAGCTAGAACCGATGCTTTTGGAGGCAGGTATATAGGCGACGAGTTAAAGGCTGATTTAGAAAAAAGGGTTGAGGAAATCCGAGAAAAATACGCTGAGCAACCAAAGATTTCAAAGAAAAAGCCTAAAAAGGAAAAGAGAAAAAGGGGAAAAGGGCATGCGCATTAAACCCCATCCCCACTTCCCTCAAATTTATCAGGTAATTCTTGAAGATGGAAGTCAGAGACTTGCAACTAAGAACCTCGCTCCTGGAAGAAGCGTTTACGGTGAAAAACTCATACATTATGAGGGAGTAGAGTATCGATTATGGGATCCCTATAGAAGTAAGTTGGCGGCAGCCATAATTAAAAATCTGAAAAATATCCCAATAAAGCCTGAAAATCAAATTCTATACTTGGGAGCAGCTTCAGGGACCACTGCAAGCCACGTTTCAGACATTGTAGGAGAAAAAGGGATAGTTTACTGTGTAGAGTTCGCCCCTAGATCCATAAGAGAGTTGATCAACAATGTATGCGCATATAGACCAAACATGATTCCAATTCTTGAAGATGCCCGTTTTCCAGACAGGTACACTATGCATATTCAAGGTAAAGTTGACACTATATACTGCGACATTGCACAGCCTGATCAGGCCAGAATATTAGCGGACAACGCCGATTTCTACCTTAAAAAGACCGGCTGGATTATGCTTGCCATAAAGGCCCAAAGTATAGATGTCACAAAGGAACCATCAGAGGTCTATAGACGAGAGATAAAAGTGCTGGAAAGTAGAGGTTTTATAATTGAGGATGTTGTACATCTGGAACCCTATGACAAGGCTCACGCAATGATAGTTGCAAAATCCAGGCAAAAACAAGGCGTATAACCTTATATTTAAGAGCATGCCGGTACTTTATTGTGGAGGCTGATGACCGCTAGGGAGATGGAAGGCGTTAGCTCTGTTAAGACCGTGCTTAAAAAGGCTGGATTCACCGTCTCCCCCGTATATTCTAAGCCAAGTTGCTTCAACTTAGCTGCTAGAAAGGACTATTCCCTTATCTTGATAAAGGTTCAGCCAGATATTGGAGGCATTTCGCCTCATGACTCTTTAGAGTTGAGAGTCATTTGCGAAAACATATTAGCATCTTCTTTAATAGTTGGAAACAAGACGCGGGAAAAACCTCTAGAGGACGATACGGTATACTTCAGATACAACGTTCCAGCAGTGACGCCCAGAACCTTCAAAAATATTATCCTTAAGAAAATTTACCCGTTAGTTCAAGCAGGTCCAGGAGGCTACTACGTAGAAATTGATGGAGAAGCCTTGAGACAGAGGAGGCAAAAGCTTAGTCTCTCAGCTGGCATGATAGCGGAAAAAATCGGTGTTTCCAGAAGGACCCTTTATGGATATGAAAAGGGAATGACAAGGACATCTGTAACCATAGCTTATAAGCTGTTATGTACACTGGGGGTGCCAATAGCTAAATCTGTGGACATTTTTAACATGCCGAATCGTAAAGGAAGAACTTCGATAAATAAAGCAAAACGGTTGATCACTAAAAGCAAAATTTTTCAGAGGATTTTTAAGAATATATCCGGCTATGACATAATCCCAGTAAGAAAAACACCGTTCGACTTCCTTATAACGAATCAAGAAGAAAACATTAAGATTATAGGCAGTGTTACGAATGGAAGAGAGGACAGTTTAAGCCAACGGGTCAGCGAAATTTTAAGCCTCAGTAAAGTTGTCCAAGCACATGCAATACTTGTAACAGAAAACAAAAAAGCAGAAAACGTGGATATTCCATGCATTTCCCGTGACAAAATTTCAAAGATGCGGGATCCAGAGGAGCTCTGCAAAATTTAAGGAAGATGCATCTGATTAAAGCCCTTTTCCTCTTTTATCCTCTTAGCTGGTTTCCAGGACTTTCGCACGAAGTCCGGGTATTCTCCGAAGGTTTCAAGGCATTTTTGCAGAAACTTAATGGTTTTTGAGTCTGAAGGGTAACCGCATCCTAAATCACCATATCTCAATTTCAGATCTGCAATTTCCCTATCCCTTTCAACCTTGGCTATTATGGAGGCCGCGGACACTATTGGATATTTCCTGTCTGCCTTATGTTCCGAAATTATTTCAATCTTAGAGGGCAAGAGTTCAAGGATATGCTGTTTAAAGCGTTCTTCTAAAACATCTGAAGCATCAACATAGGCAATATCGGGTTTAAGATGCGCTATAACTTTAGCCATTGCCTGAGCTTCCAGCCTATTAAGTCTATGGAGCTTCCGGCCAGTTTCAACAACTTTATCAATATCTGACGGCGAAAGCTTTATGATACAATGATTTTGGATAGTCCGCATAATTTGGACCGCAAGTCTTTCTCGGGTTGTAGGTGACAGGAGTTTTGAATCCTTAACGCCGAGCTGAACAAGTCTCGGCAAATCCTCATCTTTAATTAAAACTCCCGCAATGACAAGAGAACCGACCAAGGAACCCCGTCCCGCCTCGTCAACACCAGCAATAAGCATAGGGGATACTTTCTCACTAAAACATATTTATTTTTATATCTTTAGCCTAAGCAAAAGGTCTTAAACTGTTTTATTGTGTTAAATGGGAACAAAACCAAGATAATGCTTGAAAATAGGCATAATAATTTTCATCGCCAGCTTTAGCCATTGATTATCTAGCACTAGAATATCTCAATGATCTCGAAATCTACCAGAAACATGGAATATATTGCCTTATTCTATATTTTACACCTAACTTCTTTGCCAGTTCTTCAAACTTCTTAAAATCAACCTCGGGAACCGCCACGGCGGTGACTTCCACATCAATAATATTCTTGGCTCTTTCAACGAAGTCTAAAACTGCCTCAAAGGCTCCATCGATGCTTGGCCTACAAATTTCTAGGTATGTTTCCCTGTCATGGGCATTTAGGCTGACGCTTAATTTGTTAACGCCCGCCTCTTTAAGCTCTTCAACAACCTTTCGACCCTTATTCACTAGATAACCCTGCCCGTTAGTGTCAACTCTTATATTGACAATCTTTCCATAATTCTTTCGAACATATTTGCTAACCTCTAAAATACAATCCAGCCTCATGAAGGGTTCTCCAAAACCACAGAAAACGATTTCCTTCCAATATCGCAAATTAATCGTATTCTGGAGGGCGCTTAAAATTTCGCTTATCGTTGGGTCCTTCTCCAGTTTTAGGTTGAACCCTCCGACACCACGCCAAAAGTTTCTTAGGCAGAAGTAGCAGTTATTTGTACATTTGTTGGTTATGTTTAGGTATAAGTTGTCTCCAAGCCAGTATACGATGCTTGGCTCCTTTTTTATCGCCATACGCCCTTTCCTCTTCTGCAATCAGACCTACAGGCATGACAGTTTTAAACTTTCGGAAGGATGGAATAAGTTTAAATGCTCAGCCAGACCATGGTTTTGCTATTGTGGAGCGTAACAGCATGGTTAAGTATATCTTTGTTACAGGCGGCGTTCTAAGCTCCGTAGGTAAGGGGATAGTAACCTCTTCCATTGGAAAAATGCTTCAGGCGAGAGGATTTAATGTAACAGCTGTGAAAATTGACCCATACGTGAATGTTGACGCGGGAACAATGAACCCATACATGCACGGCGAAGTTTATGTAACTGACGATGGTGGAGAAACAGATCTGGATTTGGGGTGGTATGAACGCTTCCTAGACTTAAACCTAAAAAGAGAAAATAACATTACAACAGGCCAAGTTTATAAGGCAGTGATTGAAAAGGAACGACGTGGAGACTTTCTCGGAAAATGTGTACAGATTGTTCCGCATATAACTAATGAGATCAAAGATAGAATACGGAAGGCGGCCTTGAATTCTAAAGTTGATGTTGTGTTAACAGAAGTTGGCGGCACCGTAGGCGACATTGAAGGGTTGCCGTTTCTTGAAGCAATACGCCAAATGCGCTTAGAAGAGGGTTACGAAAATACCCTTTACGTACACGTTGCACTGGTTCCGATTCTTGATGTTACAAAGGAGATGAAAACCAAGCCGCTGCAGCATAGTGTCAATGAATTAAGACGTATTGGTATTCAACCAGATATAATTGTGGCGCGATGTCAAGGGATGATAGATTCTGAAACGCTGAGGAAAATAGCCCTTTTTGGCACAATTCCAGAGAATGCTGTCTTCTGCTCCTACAACGTTGAAAATGTCTATCAAGTTCCCCTCATTCTGGACGAGCAAGGAATGGGCAAATTCATCTGTAGGAGACTCAACCTCCCGGAAAACAAACCTAACTACGAGGAATGGAAAAAATTTGTCAATGCCATATTAAATCCTAAATATGAAATTAAAATAGCCCTGGTCGGCAAATATGCTAGTCTTGCAGACAGCTATGTAAGCATGAAAGAAGCCCTGCTTCATGCAGGCGCAGCATGCCAAACAAAAGTTAACATCCATTACATCGAGGCTGAAACTTTTGAGAAAAACCCGGAAAGTCTGCAAACTCTGAACAGTTATGATGGAATATTTGTACCCTACGGTTTTGGACCAAGGGGCACTGAAGGAAAGATTATGGCTATAAAATTCGCTAGGGAAAATAACATTCCCTTCCTAGGAATATGCTATGGCTTCCAGTTGGCTGTTATAGAATTCGCCAGAAATATTTGCAAATTGAAGGAGGCAAATAGTACAGAAATTGATCCAGATACTCCTCACCCTGTGATTGATTTAATGCCGGAACAGCGGACGATAGAATATAAAGGGGCAACTATGCGCTTAGGCTCCCAAAAAATTATTGTGAAAAAGGATACAATCGCTTATAAGCTATATAAAAGTGAGGAGATTTATGAGCGCCACCGTCACAGATTTGAGGTGAACTTAAATTACATAGACGTGCTGGAAAAGAATGGGCTGATTTTTTCCGGAAAAAGCCCGGATGGAAAGAGAATGGAGATTTTAGAGTTGCCAAATCATTTCTTCCTTTTAGCCTCTCAGTTTCATGGAGAATTTAAAAGTCGCCCGGGAAAACCCGATCCTGAATATTATGGGTTTGTGAAAGCATGTTTAGACAAGAAACTTGGTAAATCCAAGCCGGAGTTTTGATTATAGGCCTATATCCTGAGCTATCTTCTTTAGCCCTTGAAGAGCTAACTCAAAGAATATTTCCCTTGGAATATTCATAGTCTCGCAGAGGAGGATTCTTTCCCTGTCCGCACCCCTAGCAAAATCCTTATCCTTAAACTTTTTAATAACAGTTTCCACCTTAACCTCCTCTAACTTTTTAGAGGGCATAACCAAAGCGCAGGCAACCAGCAGACCGGAAATCGCATCACAAGCTATCAAAGCTTTATCCAGAAGGCTTTGCGGCTTGACACCTGTATACTTAAAATTATGGGCTTTTATAGCATTCATAATCTCATCAGAAACGTGCTTTTTCAAGATTTCTTCAGCAAGCAAACCATGCTTATCCGGTTTCTCTTCCGTCTTCTCATAGTCTATGTCATGTAACAAACCAGCTAGACCCCAAATCTCCTCATCTTCTCCAAGATATCTTGCAACATTCCGCATTATTGCTTCTACGGCAAGCATGTGAAGGAAAACGTTTCTTTTTGAAATCCAACTCTTAATAAGGTTTAGCGCCTCTTCCCGTGAAAGCATAAACGCACCTAAAGCACACATGATTCTGAAGCTTTTAAAACTTTAGCTCAGCAATTCTCATAACGGCTTTTCCAAAAATTATATAATCCGTTAAGAGCTTTTCTGAAGTCATTGCTGGATGAAGCCATGGCTACGATGAAAACTCAAGTCACGTGGAAAACTATAGTCTTGCCATTAATAGGCATAGCCGCATTCATAGCATATCTCCAAATATTCCAAGTTAGCATACCGGAAATAATAGCCACAATCCAACAGGCTGATCCTTTATTATATTCATTGGCAGCTCTCCTAGTTTTTGTTGACGTTTTCTTCCACTCGCTGGCATGGCACCAGCTTATCAATTTCCTTTCAGTTAAGCTTTCGGTGCTAAAATCTTGCCTATATGTGTGGTATGGAATATATGTTGACATAATTATACCAGCGGAATCTTTGAGCGGAGAAATCTCCAGAATATACCTTGTAACAAGAATGCACAGTAATGATGTGGCAGGTAAAGTTGCCGCATCGCTTGTGGCGCAAAGACTCATAGGAATGGGAATTGGTACCGCTACCCTTTTGATAGGCATGTGGATGCTCATGACCGAAGTTCAAGTGAACAGCGTGATTTTTAACTTAACATTATTTCTGGTTTTTGCAACACTGTTTTTCGCATTTTTGCTACTTTTCCTATGTATTAAAAAAAGCTGGACTTTGAAAATTATTGACTGGGTTATAAGTTTTATTGAACACATTAGTAGAGGGAAATGGAAACTGGCAAAAATTAAGGAGGAAGCTGTGAAGCTTGCGGATATTTTCCATGTTTCCATAAGAGCCTTTGGACACAACCCAAGGATCGTGATAGTTTCAATCATTTTAACGGCACTCTCTTGGATGGCTTATCTTGGAATCTCTTATCTTTGCTTCTTAGCACTAAACTTCAAAGTCAGCTGGAGCATAATCATTATGACTCAAGCTGTAGTCTCAGCTGTTAAATCAATTCCTCTAGGTGTGCCCTTTGAGGTGGGACTCCCGGAAATAACCATGACAACTTTTTATGGATTGCTAGGCGTCCCTCTTGGCATAAGCGCCACGGCGACTATACTAAATAGGGTTTTAACTCTTTGGCTTAGGTTCTTTGTGGGATTTATAGCTCAGCAGTGGATTGAAATTGGAATAGCGAGGGCATCCTCAAACAGCGTAACATTGAAAGGATAATAAAACGATAAACAATTATAATTGATGATGTGTAAATGGCAGTGGTTATCGAAAGCGCCTCAATTGGGCACTTAGACAGACTCTATGAAATTGAAAAAAAGTGTTTTAAAGATGAGGCCTTTACAAAAAATCAGATAGCCTATTTACTTTCAATTTACAATTCAATCAGTCTTGTTGCAAAGGAGAATGGAAAAATAGTGGGCTTCATTATAGGAACCCTAGATTTCGAGGGTGATATTATAGTAGGACATGTATTAACGTTGGATGTGTGTCCAAGCCATAGGCGGAAAGGCGTTGGAACGAAACTCCTGCAAGAGCTAGAGAAAATATTTCTAAATAATGGGGCTAAGAAGTGCCGTCTTGAAGCTAGAGAGGATAACGTCGCAGCATTAAATCTTTACAGGAAACTTGGTTACATAAAAGTTAAAAGAATTGATAACTACTACAAAGTTGTTCATGGAATACTTTTTGAAAAATATCTTCAGGGCTAGACGGCTACAAAATAAACCGTGAATTTAACATCAAACGTGAAGGGATAGAAGCTGATGCTGCTAGGATTTCTCGATAAGTTTTTTAGCGTTTTCAATTAATGTCATAGCAATTCTTGGAGAGACTTTAAGTTTAGCAGCTAAATCTTCAGCGGAAGCCCTAGCCAATTCTTCAACGGTGTTTATGCCAACGCTCCTAAGACGTTCTGCCCGCTTCTCGCCTATCCCCTTCACATCCGTTAAGCTGATGTTTTTTGAAGGCGCTCCAGCAGAGCCCTCCTGTGTAACAACTGTTTCTACGGTTTCTTGAGACTGTTGCGAAGCAGTAATTAAGGAGGGCGCTCCAGGATCAGTTATAGTAGGCGGTGATGTTAAAGGAACACCTGAAATGGGCGTGGATGCTTCTACAGCTATTGGTCTAGCCTTCGGCCTCTGCATATACCCGAGACCAACGAATGCAAGCCCCAAAACCACGGTGGATATGACCCATAACTCCCTATACGCTACTTGATATCCAAGCGCCATCCCTGTGGCTATGAAAACCATTGCCGCAATCACGTATAGTATATAATCTAACCGCAAACTGATTTCCTCCCGATATGACATTCACTTATGCGCTTAAAAGATAACTTTTGTTAATATGCTGATATAGTCTAAACTGACATGAACAAATGCTATGACTTCATATGTTAGAAATATCCCTTAAAACCTAAAATCTTCCAATTCCAATATTTTTACAATTTTATGAAGAATTCTGGTGGGCCAATAAATCTTGAATTTTGCAGTCGCATCCTTAAATAATACTTTTTAATCTTTAAGTTCAAAATAATTGTATGCACAAAATTGCAGTTATAGGAACTGGTAATCTCGGATCATGTATAGCTTATGAGATAGCACGTAGAAAGCTAGCTGAAGAGCTGGTTCTTATAGACATTGTTAAAAACTTGGCGGAAGGAAATGCCGCAGACATAGCACATGCCATCGCCTTTAAAAGCAATACTGAGGTTTTTGCTGGAAGCTATGATGATTTAGATGGTTCGCAGGCAATTGTTGTTGCCGCAGGCAAGCCTAGAACCTCTGAAATGAAATCCAGGCTTGAACTTTTAGATGTTAATAAGAAAATAATAGCAGATGTGGCGCAGAACTTAAGAAAGACTAAAGGTGAGCCGGTGATTATTACATTAACAAATCCTGTGGATGTTATGAATTACCTCTTGTGGAAGCATTCTGGTTTTCCACGTTCAAAGGTTATTGGAAGTGCCGGAATGCTGGATTCAGCAAGGTTTAGGCATGTTCTAAGTAAAAGGTATGATGTTCCAGTTTTGGATGTAGAGGCATATGTTATAGGCGAGCATGGAGATAATCAAGTTCCGGTTTTTAGTAAAGTGAGAATTCACGGCAAAAGTGTAACATTCACAGAGAAGGAAAAAACCGAAATAATGGAGGAATTGAAAAAGTCAGCTTCAGATGTCATTTTGAAAAAAGGTGCAACCATATATGCCCCAGCAAATAATACTGCCGACATGGTTGAGCTTATAATCCGTGATGAAAGAAAACTCTGCGTGTGCTCTACGGTTTTAAACGGAGAATACGGCCTGAAAGACATAGGTATAGGTGTCCCAGTCATTTTAGGCAAAGAGGGTGTCGTCGAAATCTTAGAATGGAAGTTAAATGAGGACGAAAAGAGAACGTTCTATATGGGAGTTGAGGAAATCAAAAAAGCCATGAAAAGTATTCTCTAATGAGGTAAAAATTGATGACGGAGACGGAGGAGCTTTTTAACAATATTTTAATCGAAGCAATAGATGAGGGACTGCTGATACTTAGCGAAAGCGGCAGGGAGGTCGTTTATTTTCATCTTCATAATTTTTATGGTTTAAAAAAGGAGGATATACCGAAAAATCTGGTAACATTCCTGAACTGTATCAGAAAAATTTTTGGATCAGGAGCGTTCGTCATTGAAAAGTCAATAATCAGAACGCTTTATAAAAAAATTGGACTAGAATTTTCTGAAAAAGAGGAGTATGATTTCATAAAATGCTTGGACGCATTAAAGGAGCATTTTAGAAAGGGGCTCTGAATTCGCCGATTTAGTATCTCCTTTGCTTGAATCCGCCTCTTCTCTCCCTTCCACCGAAATCTCTTCGACCTCTTCCTCCAAAGGTTCGTTCTGTTTGAGGATGTATTTTTGCGGAAAGATTATTTTCAGTGTTTACTTCACCTGTTAATGCTTCTTTTGCGGCTTCTAATGTGCCGTATCTCCCAACGTTTAAGCGCATACTGCCTCTGAACAGGCTCACGTATCCATTCCCTATGCTTATGGTTTCGCCAATCTTAACCTTGTCTATATTATCGTCCCAAAGGGTTAGATAGATGCATCCTGTCTCATCACCTATTAATGCATCGCAAACGTTATGGGGCGCTCCGTCCCTTCCTGAAGCTACACTTCGAACGTCACTCTTTGAAACCACCTTTGCTTTCACATTTACAGCCCTTGAGGTTGGCGTTAATTCACCTATTTTCACGTCTACAGCTCTTTTACTTCCGGAAAAACCCTCAACGACCAAACTTAAATCAACACCCTAAATTTTCTGCCAACTAGTTAGGAGCCTTCCCACTTAAGGTTTTTGGTCGCAGGTGCTCCTGAGCCTTGGACCCTTACCAGATGATTCATAAGGAAGGCTGCTTGTTCTAAAAATGACAATTTTATCTTTGAAATCAGCCAAATAGGCTAAGACTAATCTTTTACCCCTTACAGTTAACGCATAAACGGGAATGGTTATGCCCAACTGTAGTAACGCCCTTTTTCCTATTTCTTCTCTAAGGATTTTAGATGCGCCCGCACATGCAAGGTCAGCCTTCGCTATGTGCTCCAAGTCTTCTTGGCTCACACAAGTGTTGCAAACAGAGAATATTAAAATGTCTCCCTCTGTGTTTTTTTCCAATTTTCTAATTTCGCTTATCACTTTGGATTGAAAGCCAGCAACAGTAACAGCAACTCTTTTAAAGCCTAAATCTAAGGCTCGCCTTACACCCTCAGCCTAGTTAATGGTGGCTTGAAACTCATCTAAAATGATTCCTTTATCTTTCTTGATCCTTTCTATGACTTCAGGTATAGGCGAAGTTTTTATTATTCCAGTTAAACGGGCTCCTATGGACTGCACAAGGTCGCCGTTCGATGTTATAACGGTTCCAGCGCCTTCACATACGACAATTGCGCAGTCTATAAGACCCTTTTTAAGCCAAGTTTGCATCATCTCTGAGGCGCCATAAGCTACTATGGGCTCAAAATTAAAAATACGATTTGAACAGCAAAATCCAAATTCAGAGATCTTCTTCCTTACACTCTCCCTTACAGTGTCCTTGCTTATGCTTTTTACACCATACAAAGCTTCGTGAAAGGGACAATATTCAACTAAGGGTTCGCTTAAAATTTCCACATCTTTCTCAGACACTCTTACGCGGGCGCCACAACAGAAAAATTCATGCTCACCCTTAACGTCCATGACCCACGCCTGACAGGAAAAAAGGGAATTTATTACTCCTTATTTACAACCTCATTTATTTTATCTTCCATTAAGTGTCCTCGACAATAAACCAATGCTTTTTTAACGCCCGCCACCTTTGCAGCCTTATCTTTTATATCCATGGCCAATTTGAAAGCTATTGGACAGAAAGGGCTTGAAGGGATAAACTCTACTTTAACAATGCCCGGTTCTTCCTCTTTCACACTTTTAATTAAGTTCATCTCCTCAAAAGTCATCCCAGTTTCCGGATCGACAACTTTACCCACGGCTTCACGGACTTTTTCTTCTAATCCAGTCATCTTTTCAGCATCCTGCTTGCTTACTTTATAAACAATGCCAGAATATAAACGTTGCATACATTACTATTTTAGTACTGTATGCCTCTTCTAGTAACAATCTCGTCTGGATGTTTAATATCAACAATTTCATTCACAAAATCAGCACGATCAATAAGTTCCTTTGGAGCATGCCTTCCAGTCAAAACAACATCTGTCTTCTTTGGAATTCCATTTAAGAAACATAAAACATCATTTATATCCAAAAGTTTACAGTGGACAGCCAGATTTATCTCATCTAAAACAAGAAGATGAGGCTTCTTCTCTTTAACTATTTTTTTGGCGAATTTCAAAGCCTTTTCAGCCATTCTTTTGTCCTCTTCGCCTAAATTACTTAGGCCATGCCATCCTTTACGGCCAAACTGATAAATTTCATAATAGGGCGCAAGCCTTTTACGAATTTTATACTCTCCAATGTTTTTCCACCATTTTAAAAATTGGATTATCACAACTTTGCGCTTATGACCTACACAACGTAGAGCTAAACCCAGCGCGTTGGTTGTTTTACCGCCCCCCATGCCTGTATAAAGATAAATATAACCCATTAAAACCCCTGCTAAGTACTCTGAATACTCTAAATATAGTACAGTTTAAATTTATATCCTATGATTATTTGCAATCTAGCTGGAAAAAACAGCAGAATGCATCTATTCAGGTTCACTCTTTACCGTGCAATTCTGTTCATGATGAATATTCTTTTTATTTGCTGGATGCTCTCTGCGAAGGATTGCTTTTGAAAATCAGAGCTTAATTTGCATCCTGTTCTGTTAATGACAAAGTCTATAATCATCTTTTCTATAAACTTTGAACCTAAACCAAAAATCTTTGCAAGCCCATCAGAAAGCTTCTCAGGGTCATTGCATATTGTCTCCTTTTTCACCGAGAATAATTTTTCCAAGTGAAAATATAGGGCTTCCTTTATACTTGCGCCCAGGGCGCTTAAGGAGTCATCCAAAGCTTCAAGCAGAAGGTTATTAAATTCTTTTTCAAGTTCTTCTTCGCTAAGCTTAAAAGATTGCTTATTTTTGTTGTCGTTCATCAGTATCCTCTTCTTGTGTTGCCTTTGCTACGCGCGTTTCGATCCACTTAACAACTTTTTCCTCTGTAATTTTTTCAGCTTCCCTCTTTTCTTCAAGTTTCTTTTCAACGACCTTCAGCAATTCATCAGGTTTTATGGGTTTCATTATGTATGCATGGGCGCCATAGTTAAGGGAATCCACAGCGTTTTGAAGGGAGGCGTATCCGGTGATCATTATTTTAACCATTTTAGGGAAGGTGTCCCTCATTTCTAGCAGTAGTTGTGTTCCTTCCATGTCGGGCAATTTTATATCTAAGAGAGCAAGATCGTAGTAGTTCTTTTTTGATTTTTCTATGGCCTCTCTGCCGCTTTGGGCTGTGTCAACTTTGTATCCATTTTGCTCTAGAATTGTTTTAAACGTCTCTACGATGCCTTTATCGTCATCGACTACAAGTACATACGCTTTAACCATTTGGTTTTTCCCCTCCTAAACCTTTATTTTTAATTGGCAATTTAACCGTGAAGGTTGATCCTTTACCAACAGTACTCTTAACATGAATGCTTCCCCCGTGGCTTTCAACAAATTTTTTGCAGATTAACAATCCTATGCCCATGCCTTTCGCCTTTGTGGTAAAAATGGAGGTGAAAAGCTTCTTTAAGTTTTCCTCTGGGATGCCAACACCAGTGTCCTCAAAGGTTATCTCAACAAATCCTCCTCTTT
>CAZAPQ010000071.1:0-11923 GCA_964487415.1 uncultured Candidatus Bathyarchaeia archaeon
CAAGGTTGAAGTGGCGTATAGGATATGTGTAAGCCTGCTTAACGTTGTCGAGTATCCTTTAAGCGAGTTTGAAAGGCTTCAGGCTGTACCCTTCGATTTCCAGGAAAAACAGGCTGAAAAATACTTAAGCATGGTTTCCAGCAGCCCCATAGAGGCTTATAGAAGCCTCATAGCAGACGCTCATCCAGTCTGCGTCAGCCAGTTTAAGGTTCGCTTCATCTGCAGCTATATGCCCCTTGCCCTTCAGGTTATGAGGCGCATTCTCGAGGAGTACATTAGCCAGGAAACATGGATGCAGACTCTGCAAGCGTTGCAGAGGAGGACGCTGGCGTGAAACTGGCTTGGGTTTGTGGCTACAAGGATATAAGCCTAAACAACCCCAGCGTTTGGCTATGCCTTGGCGTGCGTGGAGCAGGCAAAAGCGCATTTCTAGAGCATCTAGGCGAGCAGCATCTTGAGGCTGGCAACTGCGTATTAGACTTGTTTGCTGCACGTTCAGGGGAAAGCCTTGCCTGGCTTAGAAGCAAATGGGCCAGGGAGAAGCGTGTATTACTGCTGCATGCAGAAAACGCAGTGGTTGAAGCTCCTGGAAGCGTGGAAGCCAAGCCTGTAAACAAACTTTGCCTGGCAGACTTTGAAGATTACGACTTAATCATAAACAGCTGTGTGCTCTACCCAAACCTGGACGCAGAATTCGAGGCTGTAAACAGCATTCTTGACAGGCTTTGGATGCGCAGGCATTGGCATAGGCTCATCTATGTAATATGCAGGGAAGCAGCCAACATCATGTACTCACGCATGAAAATCACTGAAAACCAGACTTTGGCAAAGGCATACTTAACCTACTGGCTTAGAGAATCGCGTCATACAGGCTGCAGCCTAGCCCTTGACAGTCAACGCTTCATGGCCCTGGACGTGGACATACGCAGCCTAGCAGACTATATCGTTCTCAAAGCTCAAGGAGCATCCACGCTTCCCAGAGACATGTACTTTATTTATCGCTATGTAGATCCAAAATGGCTGCAATACGCTAACCCCCATGAATTTGTGCTTTTAACACGAAGAGGCGACATAGCCATAGGCGTCTCGCCACTGCCTGAATGGCATGCAAGGGAAGGCGAAGACATTCCTGGAAAAGTCAAAATTAAAGTAGCGTTTGAAAACCAGCCTGAAGAGGGTAGAAAAAGGGGACGTTATAAAACCATAGGCGACGTTGAGCATGCTCAAATAGTGCAGTTATATATTGAAGAAAAACATAGCATGAACAGGATTGCAGAGCACCTTAAACGCAGCGCCTGCGCAATTAAAAAGCACTTGGACAAGCATGACATGGCCATAGACAGGCTTGGCTACTGCCCCAAATGCAGACGTGCAAAAGGAAAATATGAAGCAGCAAAGGCAAAGCAGGATGAAGTTTAAACATGTTTAAACTTTTTTATAATTATTTAAATTTCATTCCTCTTCTTCTAACATACAGAAGCAAAATTAAAGAAATTCAGCATAAAAATTAATAAATTGTCAACAAGAAATTTATTGCTGTAAATTGAATAGCATGAAATGTACAGGTACGGGCAGTCCGACGGCTTTGTTTGAAAGCATATAGAATAACTTGCAAAAATTATGTTGCTTTCAGACCTAACAATATAAGTCCGCCTTGTTTAAAGTTTATAACTCCAGTATCGGTCCATTCAGAGATAAAAGCTGGACAAATTAAGGTTTCAGGAGCAAATGAAAATCATGGGAAAATGGCTGCTTTTATGTGAATGTGCCAGTTGGGCTATTCTCCAGCTGCTTCTTCAACAACTTCGGCTTCGGCGAATCTTCGACTTATCCTTGTTATCTTTATTTTCACATGGTCTCCTGGCTTTGTGTTTGGTATAAAGGTTACTAAGCCTTGGATTCTGGCTATGCCCTCGCCCCTTCGGCTCAGCTCCTTCACATCCACTTCGTATTCCTTGCCAAGCTCAACTGGCTTTGGTGGATATCGCTTCTCCCTTCCGAAACCTCTCCTTCCGCCAAAATCTCTTCTTTCCATCCCTTTTTCACCTCGCCTAAACGTTTATGGCTGTTCCACGTCCTCATTGACTAATAGCTTTCCGTACCTTCCCACATTCAGCTGTAGCTCTCCCCTGAAGCTTGTAACATAGCCGTTCTCCACTTTAACCAAGTCATTCACGTTGACCAAGCCAATCTGATCATTCCATAGAGTCAACTTTATGGCTCCGGTTTCGTCGGCAATAACAGCCGTAGCCACCTTGTGAACCGTGTCGCTGAACCTGGCTAAAACCTCGTGGGTCTGCGATTTTTCCACGACCTTCCCCTTGACATTCACATGTTTCATTCCATTTCTAAGCTCATTTATCTTCATGTCTCATTCTCCCTTTTTAGGCAAGTTTCTCCGCAACTGCGAATTTTCCATTTACTGATAGAATCCGCACCCTTACACGTTCGCCAACTCTGCTATTTGGGACGAATATCAGGTAGCCCTGAATCCTTGCAATTCCATCGCCCCTGCTGCCAATGTCGTCTATAACCACTTCTATCTCCTGATTCTCCTTCACAGGTATTGTTTGGAAAAACGTCTTAGCAGGGTCGAAATATCTACTTCCAAATCTTCTAGGTTTCCTCTCAATGTTTCTTGTTTTTTCCGGGAGCCTTCTCGGCATATTATTTTTTCGTCCTCAACGTGGAACAGTCTTCAACCAAAACTCAGCGCCTTTTACAGCACCGGTTTTGGCTAGACTTGTTACAAAACAATAATGACCACAAATATAAATGTTGTGAATCTGCTCACTCATATCGTAGGGCCTCCACAGGATTTAGCTTCGCAGCCTTTCTTGCCGGATAAAGCCCAAAGATTATGCATACAACTATGCCGAAAAGCACGGCGAATATCGCCCATTCTGGAGTGAAAAGGGGAGCTATTTCTAACCTTCCGGTTTCAGGAGCCCGAATGGCTGTATTCTGGCCTTGAGGGCGCATGAACGATGAAATCATATAAGCCAGTACATGGGAGAGGCCGAATCCGGCTAGAACCCCTATCAGCCCGCCTATAACGCCTATAAGTATAGCCTCGCTTAAGAACATTAGTAGGACTGTCCTATCTTTAGCACCTATGGCTTTCATGATTCCTATTTCACGGGTGCGCTCCATAACTGAAACTGTCATGATGTTCATTATGCCCAATCCAGCTACTAGAAGGGATAGGGAGGCTATAGCCGTGAGGAAAAGCTGGACGAAGTTTAGAATATTGTCAACTTGACGCATGAAGGCTACTGGAACTAGGATGCTCACTGCATAGGGGTTTTCAAAAGTGTCCTCTATTTCCCTGGCAATCTCCTCTGACTGCTCTGGATCTGAGACTTTTGCTAAAATTATGTTGTAGTTCTCTTTGCGGGTTATGTTAACAGCAGCCCTCGTGGGGATAAATGCCCAATAGTCAAAGTTCGTTAATCCAGGCGTGCCACTTTTACCGAGAATAGCAGCAACAGTAAATGTTTTGTTAATACTTACCTCTGAATAGGGCGGATATGGCATCCTTGCCTTAATTTGCAAAGTTACATTTTCACCCACCTTAACGAGGGATTCCGTCTCGTTTAGGAAGCATGCTTTATAACCCAGAATTATGGTGTCATTCTCATCATTTAGCGGTATTTCCCCCTCTAATGGGACGAGCCTTTCAGGAAGCATGCTGGTAATTTCTGAAAAGTTTACACCTGCAACCGTCAACGCATTTAATTTTGTGCCTTCTTGATTGTAGAGGGAGGCCTCCGGTATGGTAATCACAGCAGCGGCAAGCTCTACACCGCTTACATTGCGAACATTCTCCAAATCCTGAGGCTCAAATTCACCTATGCCTGCGGTGAAGCTCCCCGGGATAATCACCAGTATATCTAATTCGAAGCCCTGCTGCATACGATTTTTTATTCCCACCCTGAAACCTTCGCCCAATGCGGCTATGCCTATTATGGCTGTTATACCCACTACAACGCCTAGGGTTGTAAGGGAGGTTCTAAGCCTCCGCTGCTTCATGTTTCGCCATGCAAAGGCAAGTATCCTCTCCACTTTCATGTTTAATTCCTCCTAGGAGCTATTTTTACGCCTTCAACAACTCCATCCCTTAGGTGAATAATACGGTCCGCCACTTCTGCTATGTGGGGATCATGGGTTACAACAACGAAAGTTTGTCCCTTCTCAATGTTAAGTCTCTTCATTAACTGAACTATTTCCCATCCAGTTTTCGTATCAAGATTTCCGGTAGGCTCGTCAGCCAAGACTATTTTAGGGTTGTTAATGAGCGCACGGGCGATAGCCACCCGCTGTTGCTCTCCACCGCTAAGCTCCGTAGGCCTATGATTCACCCGAGCCTCAAGCCCTACAAGCTTAAGCATCTCCTCAGCCCTTTGGGCAGTCTCCTTTTCCGGAAAACCTGCAAAGTCAAGGGGCAACCTCACATTTTCCAGAGCTGAAAGCCTTGGAAGCAGATTGAAAAACTGGAATACAAAACCTATCTTTTTAAGGCGAAGTTCAGCCAACTTGTCGCTGTCAAGGGTTAAGAGATTAATTCCATCAACCATTATTTCCCCATAATCTGGACGGTCTAGTCCGCCGATTAAATGGAGCAGCGTGGATTTTCCACTTCCAGAGGGGCCAAAAATAGTTACAAACTCGCCTTCTTCAACATCGAAGGTAACCCCTCTCAACGCTGGAACAACAACCCGTCCCAAGCGATAGCTTTTCTTGACATCATGAACTTCAAGAATCGCAGTCATCATGACCACGACGGTAAATAGCTTCAAAAAGAGGCATACCTATAAACCTTACTTTTAATCGGCCTTATACTCCTATAAGAAAGCCTTCTATTGTTGTGGCGGCGAAATAGGCAACTGCAGCTATCAGGAAGGTCTTTGACCATGAAAATTCCGTTGCCATTCGTATGGCAAAGGCGCAGAGAACTATTGTCCATATTATTATGGCTGCCTGTATGTAGCTGAAGATCTGATTCAGAAGGCCGATGTTGTAGGCTGCTTCGCCTTTAACTCCAACAAGATATTCAAAGGAATATTTTATGGCCGGAATTATTGAAAAAACCGCAGCGTTAACTATTGCTTGAACTACCATAGGTATGAGGGCGAATCCAACAAGGATTATGATAACCCGCCAGACAGTGCCGGCTTTAAATCCCCTAGTCATCACATAGATGACTCCGGCAAGGAGCACCCATCTAAAAACAAACTGCATAAACGCCAAAATGGCATAGTTTGGGATAAAAGTGAAATTTTCCAAGGGTTTAAAAACTCCGCCGAAGAAGACCCCGTCAACTAGCAGGGTTATATCGGAGGCTTCGGACCATGAGAATTCAAGCTGCAGACCAGTTATACTCGTCCAATCTGCTGTTCCCACAGAGGTCCAACCGCCATCCCCAAGAGATACAGCCATACTGTTCCAGACATCAGCCTTGGTGTTAGCCAACTCTTCAGCTATGCTGAGGCGGAAATAATTTGAGGGGGATCCGGAGAAAAGGTACAGAACTGCATCCTCTGGATTGTTTTCTAGGCCTACCCATTTTACACTAAAATATAGCTTTGAGTAGCCGTTAGGGCTGGAGCAGTCTATTTCTCCAATGTCTTCTAAAATTACGCTAATTTTCTGACAGTTTTTCACATGAAATTCGATACTTCTATTTCCATATAGGGTTCCGTTTATGTAATCGTAATAGTTTTCCATAGGCGGCTCTCCTTCAAAGTTTCTCCAAAATGAGGCCTTTTCAGTCCACAGGTCCTTCTTTGACATGTCGCTTTCAAGTATTGATGTTGGCAGCGTATCCTCGTAGTAGGTCCTGGCATAGAAAATGTATATGGCGCCTACGCTTGCGGCGACGAATAGGATCATAATCAGGATTGGCCCAGAAATTTTTGGATTTTGCAGGATATCCCTGAAAGCCTTATGAGGCGAATAAAGAACCTTTAATATTTCCTTAATTGGCAATTTTACTCATGCCTATTTATGCTCGGCTTGTTTATTAAGGTTCAGACTACAGACCGAGCTTCAACCGTCTATAGGTTGGATAGTCCAGATATTCTATGAACCTGCTTTCAGCCTGATATCTGACAGTGAATTTTTGCCGTTCTCTCTTTTCAAGGATCTGGCTTGTAGTTATGAAGGAGTAGGCGTCGCTTCCAGCGCCTGAACCATAACTTACCATTAATATGCGCTCATGCGGCTTGGCTATATCTAGAACAGCCGCCAACCCTATAGGCGATGAGCCTGAATACGTATTGCCAAACTTCGCCACCTGAAGGGATGGCATGTACTGCTCCTCTTTGAATCCAAGCTCTTTGGCTATTCTAACTGGAAAGTGTGGATTAGGCTGATGGGCTATGAAGTAGTTTATGTCCTTAGCTTGCAAGTTGAGCCTTTCCATAAGCCTCTTTGCAGCTTTGCGTATATGCTTGAAGTAGGCTGGATCTCCAGTGTATCTTCCACCGTGCATTGGATACTGCTCGCCATCTCTACGCCAGAAATCAGGCGTATCAGAGGTGCATGAATGCCATCCCTCAACTTCAGCTATGACATCATGCTTTCCAAATATGAAGGCGCATCCTCCGAAGCCTACGAAGAAGTCAAGTTCACCTCCTGGACAATCCCTTGGGGCTGCCTGCGAATTATCCGCTCCTATAACCATAGCGTAAGGTATGCTGAATTTTGGATGGCTTACAAGCGAGGCGGCATCCTTAAACATGCTTGTTGCCGCCTTGCAGGCGAATTCTGTGTCCACAGCGTCCACGCTCTGCACATCCTCGTCTTCCTCGCCAAGCTTTAGAACTTGAGCCACTTTAGAGGCTATAGGCTTAACAGCGTATGGATTGGATTCGGAGCCCACGTAAACCTTGCCAATCAGCGAGCTGTCCACTCCAGAACTGATCAAAGCAAGCTTCCCAGCCTCCACGGCTGCGGTTATTGCATCTTCGTCTATGAAGGGAACTGCACGTTCAATGTTGCCCTCCTTTATCCTAAACTTGGAGGTGTACACACCGTAGCCTACAATGCCGGGGGAATCATACTCCCTTTTAGGGCTGATTATGCGATACTCTTGATGAGGGTAATATTCATCTGCAAATGTGAAGGCCAACGAGGTTGTTGGAATGATTTCGCTTTTGCCAACAGAGTACCTGCGCCTAAATCTTGGAACAACCTCTCTTCCTTCAAGGGCTGAAAAATCTATGACCTCATCATCGCTAATTATTCTATCCGTGAGTCTGCCTGGAACCCTTATCCGCCCATTATGGAAAGAAACTATGCCATAGATGTAGGCGCCAAACTTCGTGAATTTATTCGTTGGCTCATCAATGAGGGTGCATATTTCTAAGCGTCCCTTATCGTAAAAGAAGTCTATGTCAACCATTTTTCCAAAGCTTTTCCTGCCGCAGTTTCCGCAGTAATCCCTTATTTCAAAATACTCCTTGCCGCAGATCTGGCAACGTCTACCCCTAAGTCTATCACCTAAATATGAAACCCTTCGTTCTATAGGTTCGCTGCTCACTTAGAATCCTCCTTTCCAAAAATGTGAACATGGCTTTTCGTGCCGAACCCCTCAAGCTCTAGTACGCATCCATACTTAAGCCCAGAGTCGATTTTAACCTGACGTTCTCCAGCTTCGTCCCTAAGTTGTTTATAAACTTCATAGATTTGAGCTCCGCCGGTGGCGCCAAGGGGGTTTCCGTCAGCCTTCAACCCTCCATTAATGTTTACAAAAAGCTTCTTTCCATCAGCTTCATAATATCCCTTATAATCTCTGCAGCTTTCGAATATCATTTTCCAAGCCTCTCCGGGTCCACAGAAACCCAAATCCTCTAGGGAAATCATCTCCATAACGGTGGATTGATCATAAACCTCTAAGATTTGAATGTCCCATAAACTTATGCCTGCCATTTTCAAGGCATTTTGCACCGCTAATCTGGTTGCCAGAAAACCAGTCAGGTCCTGCCTCGCTGGATATGATAGATAATCGGTGGCTGATGCTGAGCCAAGTATATAAACAGGCTTATCTGTAAGTTTTCGACCCACCTCCTCGCTTGCAAGAATTACTGCAGCAGCTCCATCAGATATGGGTGCAAAATCATACATGCCTAAAAGTCTACGGGCACTTTTCCTAGCTTCTAAGACTTGCTCTATGGTTATTTTCCTCCTAAATTGGGCGTACTCATTTTTTAGGGCGTGCAGGTGATTTTTAACGGAGATTTGGGCTAGGGCGATGCTGAGCTTTTCCAACGCTTCATCTTTTATCCCATACTTTTTAATGTAGGCCTTAAGCATAAGTTCATGATTAGCCTCTGGGGCGCCGCCTGCATAGTAGCTCCAGGGATCCCCCAAAATCATTAGATCATCTCTAATTTTGTCCAGCCTATCAGTCATCTTTTCTATTCCGCCCACCAAAACAACATTAAACTTTCCAGCTTGGATGGCGTTGCAAGCATTCGAGAAGGCCGAGCTGAATGAGCGGGTGAAATCCATCGGCACATGTAACTCCGTTAGTTCCGATAGGAAACCCTCTTCTAAGCCCAGTTTATTTGTGAGTAGAAGAAAATAGTCCGAAATGTAGCAGGCTTCAAGATCCTTACGTTCAAGCCCGGCATCCTCGGAAGCTCGAAGCCAAGCTTCCTCCATAAGCCTTTCAGGCTGCTTATCGTAATGTTCCCCAAACTTTGTTCTTCCAGCACCAACAATCACAGGGCGTCTCGACATTCTAAACTAACCTTCCGGCAATAGCAATTATCCCTTTCATTAAAGAATTTAAATGTTTGCCATAATTTAAAGCGAAAATATAAAAATGGGAATGCTTGGTTGTTACAGTGTTGCCTACACCTATTTTAACAGGGCTGCACCCTTATCCGTAAGCCTATACCTGTTTTCCCCTTCCTCCTCCACATAGCCCGCGCTTTTCAGTTCTCGTAATCCGCTTCTAACAAGGTATATTGCCCTGCCAGTTTTGCTGGCAACATCCTCTGGAGAAGATGCACCCTCCTTTAGGGCTCGTAGTAAAGTCATTCCGCTTGATGTTGGCTTCCCATCCGGGGAGATGCATGGCATCTTTTAGCCCTCTGGAAGCTTCTTAAAGCATAGATACCAGTCTTTGCACGTGTAGCCCTCTTTGGCTGCTGCTTTAAGTCTTTCCTCAGCGGCTTCAGTTGTTGATGGAGGTGGAACAACCACCGGATCTCCTAGTTTCCAGTTTGCTGGCGTCGCCACCTTATACTTGTCAGTTGTCTGAAGCGCATCTATCAGCCTCAAAATTTCATGCATATTCCTTCCTGTTGTAAGCGGATAGTAAAGAATCGCCCTAATCTTACCCTCCGGATCTATTATGAAGACGCATCGAACAGTTTCGGTTTTACTTTGTCCAGGGTGAATCATGCCATACTTTTTGGCTACTTCCTTGTTCAAGTCGGCGATTATTGGAAACGGAATCTTAACGCCCATTTTCTCCTCGATATTTCTTATCCAAGCTATGTGGGATGATATGCTATCCACACTGAGCCCTAAAAGTTCAACGTTTCTTTTCTTAAACTCCTCGTAGAGCTGGGCGAAGGCTATGAACTCCGTTGTGCAGACAAGCGTGAAGTCAGCGGGATGGGAAAATAGCACAAGCCACATTCATCTGAAGTCTGAAAGCCTTAGAACTCCATGGGTGGTTAGAGCCTCAAAGTCAGGAGCAGGCTGGCCTAAAACTGGTAGCCCAACAGTCTCCTCAGCCATTTTCCCTTCCTCCTCAAGCGTTATTATGATAAGGATTATTTAAAAAAGGGTTGTGTACGAATTTCGCACTTACTGAATCAACCTTTCAACGCTCCTTTTTACAGCTTCTATGAATTCGTCTGTGCTGACAATGGCCTTAGCTGGTGGTTCTGAAATTTTTGCCACATCTTCAGTCATTATCATATCCCCTTCCAAGGTAACCCTTGTAGCCTTCTCCAGTTTTAAAGAGAAATCGACAAGCTCTGCTATTCCATCAAGTTCGCCCCTTCTCCTAAGGGCTGCGGCCCAAGCGAATATTATCGCAGTGGGATTTGTGGAGGTTTTCTCCCCCTTCAAATATCTGTAGTAATGCTTTTGCACTGTGCCATGGGCAGCCTCTGCCAGAAAGTGGCCTTCAGGCGAGAAAAGCACAGAGGTCATGAGGGCTAGGCTTCCAACATAAGCGGCGGCTATAAAGTCCGAGAATATGTCTCCGTCGAAGTTCTTGCATGCCCAGATAAATCCGCCTTCCGATCTAACCGCCCTGGCCAGGGCGTCGTCTATTAGAAGATAATAGTATTTCAGGCCCATTTTTTGGAATTTCTCCCTAAACTCCTCGGCGTAAACTTTGCTGAAGATTTCCTTGAAGCGGGCGTCATAGAC
The DNA here is from genome assembly GCA_964487415.1 of uncultured Candidatus Bathyarchaeia archaeon. GTDB lineage: Archaea > Thermoproteota > Bathyarchaeia > Bathyarchaeales > Bathycorpusculaceae > DRVV01. The sequence continues at coordinate 10,399 of CAZAPQ010000071.1, forward strand.
CTTTGAAATGGTGTCTTTGGCCGCGAACCACAGGTCAAGCTGGTTTTCTAGGGCATATCTGAAGGAGGCTCTGGCGAAACTCTCTATAGAAGAGTCTATGTTGTATATTCCTTGGAGAACCCCTGAACCCTTAAGTGCGGGAAACTTTGCTTTATGCTCTTTGCCATCATTTTGCTTTACGACAATTTCAGCCTCGGCTGGACCCTCGAATCTTAGGCCAACTCCATCATATATATCGCCGAAGGCATGTCTAGCTATAACTATTGGTTTTTTCCAGAATCTAACGGCTGGCTTTACGTTGGAGAGGATTATGGGTGCACGAAAGATGGTGCCGTCAAGGATGTTTCGGATAGTGGCGTTGGGGCTTTTCCATTCCCTTTTTAGACAATACTCTTTTACTCTTTCAGCATTAGGAGTTATGGTGGCGCATTTAACACCTACCTTCCAACGTTTTATAGCTTCGGCTGCCTGTAAAGTCACTTGATCGTTGGTTTCATCCCGCCTTTTAATATGGAGGTCGTAGTATTCCGTTTTTAAGTCTACATAGGGTAGGATAAGCTTCTCCTTAACCCAACCCCACATAACCCTAGCCATTTCGTCTCCGTTTATTTCTACTATGGGCTTGTCCATGCATATTCTACTGCGCAATTTTGCTCCTCCGCTGTCCGGCTTAATGTTTTGAACAATTATAAATTAAGCTTCCTCATAAGTTTCCATGGAGGTAAGAGGAATTATGAGCGCCAGGGAGAGGTATCGCCTGGTAATATCCGTTGAGGAGATAAGGGGAAATTGCCCAGTATTCAGGGTTGGCGAAAGAATGGTTGTGGAATCGCCGAAAATTGTTTTGAATCGGACGGACAACATTTGCATTCATGCGCTGGGCTGTATCCTTTCCATGCTTGTGCCCCTAAGCCGCGGGATAAGCTTCAAGGATTTAGGACTTGCTAAGGAGGGTGAGGAAGGGTATTTCCAATGCCTAGATCCTGGCGCACCATACACTAATGGGGGAACAGTGCTATTTAAGATAAGGCGGGAAAAACTTAACTTCTAAGAGGGATTATCAAAGGTTATTTAAGGAAAGCGCTAAAACAGAAGATGCGGGGAACCATATGCCTGCTATACAATATCTTGCAACGATTTTCGTTAACGCCGCTGCGAATGTTTATAGGGGGTTATGGCAGAGAGTCGGCGAACTTCTATTTGGAATAGTTCTGTTCTTCGTTGAACTACTCGTGTTGACAATGGTTCTCTACATTGCAGGACGTATAGTTGCCGGTGAAAAGCGCACCTCATTAACTAGCGCCTTCGCAATCGCGCTTTTGGGAAGCATCCTGTCAAGTGTTTTCGTGGCGTTTATACCCTACAGCATCCTCGCCCTGTTCCTCAGCATTTTAGTGTGGCTTCTGCTTATAAAACGCCTTTACAAAACAGGATGGCTTGGAGCCATCGCCATCGGCATTTTAGCAATAATAATATTCATAGCCATACTGGTACTCTTAGCTCTGCTGTTCGGCATATTCCACAT
>CAZAPQ010000072.1:0-7571 GCA_964487415.1 uncultured Candidatus Bathyarchaeia archaeon
CCTCACTTTGAAAATTGCAACTTTATCGTTAAGAAAAACAAGTTGAAAAGCAGGGTCTCTCATGAATTTTTCCAATGAATAGCTACTCCTCTTAAATGCTATGAAAGAGATTCCCTTTTCCAGCATAACCCTCCTATAATCAAAAAACCTTACCGATGCATCTTCACTTGCAAGTTTAGGCCGAGCATATGTCATGTTGGCCAGCGCATTGTAAATATACTTTTCATTCATACTTTTAGCTATGAATCCTCCTATAGCCAGATTTATTTCTATGCTCCCCGAACTTCCAATATTGTAAATTAGTTCTACGCATTGAGAATCCGTGAAGCGTCTAACCGTTGGGATACTGTCCCCAAATATAATTTGACCGCAAACTCCTGCGTCCTCATTAAGTATACCGACAGTGCGCCCGAATTGAAGCGTTTTCCCGTTTACATGAACTATAAACCTAACGTATTCCACAGAAACATCATCATAAGGTTGTATAATTATGGAAAGATTGCAGAATCCACTATCCTTAATAACCCTTATATTCTTTGTTATACCCAGATCGGAGCTATTCCTCGTCATTAAAATTTCCACGGATTCTGAGGTTTCCTTAGTGTAAATATCCTTGAGGGGTGCTGCGGATACGTCTAAGATTTTCGGCTTTTGCCCAGCATTATAGAACACTGTTATCTCGCTGTCATTTAAATATAGAATAGGATGTGGGTTCATCGAATATTCGCTCTTAACAAGCAGCATAGGGTTATATCGGGCGAAATACCCCCCGTCATCCCTTACCTCAATGAGCCCATTATCCAGAATGAAATTGGAATCCAGCAATGTTCGCGATGTACGCGCTGCTTCAAACTCGTGGGGAATTATTAAAAACTGCGGGTCCGTACCGCTTAACGTTGGGCGTTCCCCAAACCCAGAAACCCACCAACCATAACCATGCTCAGAAACAAAAATGGCATCTGCAGGCGTTTTCTCTTTTATCCATTGAACAGACTGAAATTCCGGCGAAGAAACAACATGGTAATAATTAGCAATTGTAAATCCGCTGCTTGGACCTGCAAACATGGGCAAAGAACTTAAGGGGACAATTAGAAGAATAAGGGTTGTTAAGATTAGACTAAAAATGCATTGCACCTTCTTGACATTCTCGGGCTTGGTGAGGAACTTAACTCCCCGCGATATGAAACCAATTCCATGATCAGCGAAAATTGCAAGGAATATCAAAACAGGCATAACGATAAAATGCATTAAACGGAAAAAATCTGTGTAGAGCCCAAAAATAAAGGACTGCGTGGCAAGTGCAGGCACTATAATCCATAAACAAAAAAGCAAAGATACCCTGAGGAAAAGGGGACCACTATACTTCTTAGAAAAGGCTATAAAAGAAAAGCCAGGTATGAGGGAGGCAAGAACAAGCGAAATAGGAACAATGCGTGTCAAAATTGTTGCCTCTTTATTCTCTTCAATGCCCCCCACAAACATGCCCATTTTGATATTTTCCAAATAAGCTGGAAGAACTTTAATTACAAAAGGAAGGGATATAATGAATCCTAGTGAAATTGATGAGGCAAGTTTAGCTGGAAACCTTCTATTCTTAGTCTTAGATGATTTTACAGAGAAGAGCAGCTCTAAAAGAATGAGAGGAAGAACAATACATAGATATACCAACGTACTCAGCGAATGTGTAAAAATGAGGGTGCCTGTCAAAAAAGAAATTAATGTGATGGACATCTTTGTTGAAACATCTTCCATGAGAAAAAGATAGAAAAGCGCTGAAATCATGGTTAAAGCTACAACGTTAGGATAACCTCCCCAAAGGAGCATTTCAAGATCATATCTTGACAAAGCCACCATAAAGGCGGCAATTAATGGAGCGATAGGCATATTCCAAGCCCTTCTTGTTAAAAGAAAGGCGCATAAAACCATAAGTGACGAAAAAAGTATCGCAACAAGGGGTTGAGCCACATATCCAGGAATTCCTGTAGCCAACATAACTGAAGAAGTGAAAATGTGGAAGCCAGGATGCGTCAGCGAATATCCTCCACCCATGTGATAGTAATTCCGTAAAAAATCCCCATGCAAAATTATGGAATTTATTATGCTGTTATGAAGACCAACATCTGGACCTGGCGGATAACTACCTGATAATACCAACAAGACACGGTACAGAATGGAAAATGTAAACAGTATTAAAGCTATTAATTCTTCAAAGGAAACTCTAATTGACTTCCTCATCCAAATGAGCCCCAGCAGTTAGGCGGTAAAACTTAAATTTTACCACCATCTATACCCCTTCGCAGAAGGGATATATGAATGTCATGGCTTAAAGCTATGATGGAAAAGGAACCGCCTGAACCGGAAAGCCCTATAGGAACCATTGTTATTGGAACATTAGAACCGGACATGCATGAAACTCCGAAGGAAATGGTTAGGAAGGCGCTAAAAAGAGCGGGATTTAAAACTGTGGATCTAGGCAAAGCCGTTTCTCCGCAGAACTTTGTAGCCAAGGCTAAAGAAGCGAATGCTGATATAATGGCAGTCTCCATAAATACCAAACCAGCAAAGGATAACCTGCCAAAGTTAAACCAAGCATTTACTGAAGCTGGTCTTAAAGGCAAAATAATATTAATGATCGGTGGGGCAGCAGTCACAAAAGAAGATGCAGACGCCGTAGGCGCCCTTTATGGCAAAAGTAAAGAAGAAGCCGTTGCAATAGCCCAAAAAGCAATGGAAGAGAAGAAAAAGAAGTAAATTAAAGGGAAATCTATGTTCAAGTTTAAAACACCCCAACAAATTTTTGAAGTTGGAAAAGTAAAGGTCGGCGGACAGCCTGGAGAACTGCCCACAGTCCTAATAGCTTCAATATTCTACGAAGGACAGAAGATCGTCTTGGACGGTGAAAAGGGCGAATTCAACAAGAAAGAGGCAGAAGAATTGCTGAATAAACTTGAACATTTAAGTGATTTAACAGGCAATCCATTTATGCTTGACGTTGTAGGAACAAGTGAGGAAGCCTTCAGGAAGTACATAGACTTCGTTGCAGAAGTAACCGAGGCACCTTTCTTAATGGATGCTATAAGTCCCAAGCTCCGCCTCTCAGCAGCCCAGCATGTGAAAGAGGTGGGACTCCAAGAAAGGGCTGTTTACAGCTCTATTAACAAGGGAAGCCCAAAGCCAGAGTTGGATAAAATAAAGGAAAGCGGCGTTAAAGCAGCAATAATATTGGCTGAAAACCCGGCAGACAATACCGTTGAAGGGAAGATAAGCGCCACGGAGCAAGCCCTTTCACGCGCAAGAGAAGCTGGGATCGAAAAGTTTCTAATAGACACATCAATCCCAGCTTTCGGTCCAGACATGGGCTCAGCTGCAAGGGCGATATATTACATAAAGGAAAAATTTGGATATCCCACCGGAGTGGGCACCGGAAACGTTGTAACTACATGCGGATGGCTTAAGGTGAACTTCCCGAAAGAGGTTCGAAGATGCGTAGACGGAACAACCAACGCAATAATGCAGGTCTTGGGAGCAGACTGGCTGATGTTCGGTCCTATTGAAAGGTCGGATTACGTGTTTTCAATGGCAGCTATAGCCGATGCATACGTTTTAAGTGCAACGGCCGAATTGGACATAAAACCTCTAGTCGACAACCATCCTGCCTTTAAAGTTTTCATGTAAACTCCCCACTTCCCTCTTTTTATTAAAAATATCAGGCAATAACACTTTAACATGTTTAGGCAAGAAGAATGACAAAATGGGAACAACTCAGCGTCTAAAAAGGGAAAATTGGTTCTTAATGGTGATATCTTTCACACTTGTAACACTTTTAGTCTCGTATCTACCGGAAAATTCCCCTTTAATCCTTTTAAGTTATACTTTCGGGTTCATTTTTATATCATTTGTTCCTGGTTACTGTTTTCTTCGTTTGATATTCCCAAAGGATAGGAAAATCGACATTATAGAAGGGATCGTTTTGTCAGTGGTGCTTAGTTACAGCATAACAGGCCTTATTGGGCTACTTTTAGGCTTAACATCAATTGGACTAAGTGCCACATCGGTTAGAGTCTCCCTAGCTTTAGTCACAGTTTTTTTCGCAACTTTAAATCTTAAGAAGGCTAACTGAGTTTAATATGTAAGGAACGAAGCAGATAAGCCATAGAAGTCTTCAGGGTGGAGACTCCATAAATTCCCCCTTTCCTGAGCATTTTAAATATGTAGCCGGGCCTCAGATAGAACTGTTGATAGGCTTTAAACCGAATTTCCTTGAGTTTTTCCATGCTTAAGTAGGGGGTTTCAAATACTGGAGTTGCGGTGTCGTATTTGTCAAAGTCATCTGTTTTCAGCCAGCCCTTTTCCTTTACTAGATCATATAATGGTGTGCCTGGATAGGGGGTGGCAATATAAAAGCCTACATCCGCTGGATCTAGGCTTTTAATAAAGTTTATGGTTTCCCATGCTGTTTCTTCGGTTTCTCCCGGGAATCCGAGGATAACGCTTGCCACAGTCATTAAGCCCACCTCATGGGCGGTTTTGAAGGCTTTTCTCGTCTGTTCTATTGTGAACTTCTTGTGCATCTTATCAATAATCATTTGGCAGCCGGATTCAACTCCAAACCAGACGGCAATACATCCTGCCCTTCGCATTTTCTCAAGTAACGGTTTGTTGACCATGTCCACTCTAGTTTCGCAGTCCCATTGTATCGGCAACTTCCTCCGCATTATTTCATCACATATCGTCTCAGTCCTCACAGGATCAACCGTGAAAGCGTCATCGTAAAAAGTGAATTGATCAACACCGAAAGTCGTGTAAACATGCTCTATTTCATCTACAACATTTTTGGGGCTTCTCATCCGATATTTACGTCCAAACATTCTAACGGCTGTGCAGAAATCGCACCAATACACGCATCCGCGGCTTGTCATCACTGGGATAATAAGCTTTCCTACTTTTATGTAGGATTTCAAATTAAAAAGATGATGTGCCGGGAAGGGTAAATCGTCCAAATTTTCTATGTACGGCCTGTCCTCATTTCTAATTATGCTGCCGCCTCTCCTGAAGGTTATTCCCTGAACATCATCCAAATTTTCTTTGCTTTCAAGCTTTCTTAAAAGCTCTAAAAAGGTTACCTCACCCTCTTTTCTCACTATGATGTCTAGGCTGGGACATTCATTTAGGGCATTGACATCCCAGAAGGTGGCATGGCAGCCGCCTAACAGCGTTATACAATCTGGGAAAACCTCCTTTGAAATTTTCGCAACCTTCAATGCCGACTTATAAGTTAAAGTCGCAGAAGTTATTCCAACGATATCCGTATCTGTTCTCTCTAACTCCCTACGAAAACCCTCATGGCTAAGCCTTTCGCCTTGACAGTCGATAATCCTAACTTCATAGCCATTCTTCTCGCAAATTGCACCAAGATAGCCTAGGCTCAGGGGAATAAATGGTGGATGCTGATGGGCACTTTGCGGGTATGGAGGATTAACCAAAGTAACCTTCATGGTTTTGGCTCCTTAAGGATTGTTTTAGGTTCAAATTATTATAGATTTCCGAAGAAACTTTAAACTTCTCAAAAATGATTGCTTCCGATAATTGCTTTAACGCCTAAAGGGCAACTCTTTTTGAAAAACTTTATAATGATGCCATGCAATCTGCTTTAGAAAAGGATGTGTTGAAATGAAGTTCGGCACATATCTGTTTGAACCAAAAAAGGTTCCAGGATTTGACTTTGACCTTTTCAGAGTTAAGCCGGAGGTTGGACGTAGACAGCCACCGCAACCAGACATGTATAGCAACGTTGCCATCTTCGGCGACAATGTAACCGCGCGCAACCATCCCGAATGGGTTTCACAGTCTGAATATGGACCAGCTTTAAGAACAAATGATAGATACAACTTCCGATGGGATATTCTCTGTCACACCGTTCCCGAATTCAGGGAGGAAATGCTGAATTACATTGAGGAAGTGGACAGGAAATCCATGGGAGTTTGGCTTAACAGCATCCACTTCGCAGACTATGGCCACTGCATCTGCCCCCGTTGCAAGGAAAAATGGCAGAAAAGCGGGCTAAGCTGGCTTGAATGGCGCAAAAAAGAGGTTACGGAATACATTGCACAAGTGAGGGAACGTGTCAAAAAGGAACTTGTCATCGGCTTGCTACCAGATCCCGTGAATTCTTATGAACGCTTCGGCATAGACTTCGACGCCCTTGCACCCTATGCTGACGCCTTCAATGTTGTAATGTTCTCCAAGAATTACGCCACACCATGGTATTGGGAAATGCTTTCAAGAGCCTTCAAAAAACTGCTTAAAAAACCAGTTTACATAAGCCTATACATCTTCGGCCCTGGCGACAATCCGAGAGAAGTTCCATCTCCAGAGGAGCTTCTAACAGTTTCTGTTCGCTGCGGGAGACAAGGCATTGATGGAATCCTATACCTTGCGGATAAAGCAAGTCAGATAGTGGACTTCCAGAAAGCAGCTGTTGACAAAGTTGAGCTTAGGCAGAGACTGAAAAGCTACGGATGCCCTGAAGTTCTGGAACTCGTTGAACGTTGGGAGAAGATAGTGGGATAAAACCCACCATCTTGCCTTTTTTATGCTCTATGACTGTTTATGCTGCGAAAGAAACGCTTCTGTAATGCAAACAAGTGTGCTTTTCAGGAATGGGTGCATCTCAAAATCTATCTTTTCTACTTGAATGTTGTTACAGTTATGCTCGTTATTGCACATAATTTTAAGGAGATTTACTTTAAATTGCATTACCAATTCATCTAAGTTTCTGAACTCTTTTGGAATTAAACCCTTTCTAACATTATCATCCATATTCGCAGCCATCATTAAAATTAGCGCAGGAAAGGGTTTTTTCAACTCTTCAAAGATCCCCATTTTTATTTTTTCTCTCTCAAGCCCTGTTGAGCATGCTCCTAATATCTCATTAAGAAAGTCATCTATAGGCAATTGTCTCTCAGCGAACCTTTCAAGTAGAGGTCGATTCAAATATACAGAGCTCTGCTTTATCACAGAATTTTTTACGGCCTCCCTTGTACAGTACCCCACTAGTTTACCAAGCTTCGAGGCTGGCCCGCTGAATCTCACTTTTGAACCAATGTTCGTAGAGGCCACTATCAGGCTGTCGGTAATGGTGCCTGTAGCTAAATCGCCAGAGTATTTGCTTCGAACGTCTAAGTCAACAAGCCCTGCAGTCTTGGCTTCAACAGCTGTCGTAAAGGCCTGTAAAAGACAGCTTTCGGTGGGCTGTCCGTGAATTATAACCATAACATTTATCGTACCCGGTGAAAGAAACGCGTCAATCGGCTCGCCAGCTGTCTCAGAATTAGAGCATCCGGCAGTTGCGATAGCGCTTACCCTAAGATCATCCGTGCATTTTGTTACCATAGAGAAATTTTTCATATCTGCTGCTGTTATCATGCCCACACTTTTTTCTGGAGGCAAATTTAGCTCACTTATCTTTTTAAGGACCAAATGTTCCGGATTTTTATGAAGCAAAAATTGGTTGTAATCCTCTGGAACATGAACGTTAAGGAGAAACTTTGCCTGTCTAAATCCTCCGTTAT
>CAZAPQ010000073.1:0-3060 GCA_964487415.1 uncultured Candidatus Bathyarchaeia archaeon
ACGTGCTCGTAAACAAAAATTTTCATGTCTGCACCTCTAACATGATATTTAGGGACTAGGGTTGAAGATAATTCCGGTTATAGATGTTCTTAACGGCGTTGTTGTTCACGCTGTGAGGGGACAGAGGGAGCGCTATGCCCCATTAAAGAGTTTGCTTTGCAGTTCTGTGGAGCCTTTGAATGTGGCTAAAACCTTCGAGAGGCTTGGTTTCAGGGAGCTTTACATGGCTGATTTGGATGCTATTATGGGTGGAGTCATAAACCTTGCATTATATAGGCGGCTTAAGGCTGAGCTGAGCCTTAATTTTATGGTTGACGCTGGAATAGCTGACGTCCAATCGGCCGGCGAGGTGTTGAATGCCGGCGTTTCAAAAGTAGTTATTGGAACGGAAACCCTTCCAGGCTTCGGAGTTGTAGCGGACTCCATTAGGACATTCGGCGAGAACCGCGTCCTCGTCAGCTTGGACACTAGGTCAGGCAGGATTTTAAGCGTTTCAAACGAGATAAAGTCCATGGATCCCGTTAAGGTTGCCAAGAAGCTTGAGGGCCTCGGCGTTAGGAGGATTATCCTCCTGGATTTGGATAGGGTTGGCTTAGAATGTGGGGTTAACCTTAACCTTTTAAGGCGCATACTGGCCGAGACAGGCCTTGAGGTGTTGGTAGGCGGCGGAGTGCGAAGCATCGGGGATTTGGAAATCCTCCGCGACATAGGCGTTCACGGTGTGCTGTTAGCAACAGCCCTCCATAATGGGCGAGTTAGAGTTGAGGATTTGAAATTGAGGGGGCTAATATAGCTGAGTTCTGGATTTTTGATAAGGAGTTTGCATATGGAATTTTTGTTCACAATATATTAATTTTAGGCTGCTGAAATTTTTGTTGATGGCTAAGAAGGCAAAGATCATAATTGCCCTTGTCAATGAGTGTGAAGCAAAGAGTAACGGTCAATTGGAAAAGGAGATATTTGAGGAGCTGTCTAAGCGTCCGGCAAGGATTCCCTGGATGAAAAGGGTATTGAAAGTTGAGGTGACAACAGATTGACGTTGCAGCTTTTATGCAGGGTCATGGATATGAAGTTGATGAATTTATCCCTTGCTTCCAGGATTATCCGCGCCGTTTTTGTTCCCTCTTCGGTTAGGAAGTAAACTCTTTTCTTTCCATGTTGGGCTCCCCTTAGAAGTCCATCCCTTTCCATATAGTAGAGGCAGGAGTAAACTGTTCCAGGGCTGACGAGGAAGCCGTAATCTGCTTGCAGGTGCTTGATGATGTCGTATCCGCCTAGTTCTCCGCCTTGGGAGTATAAGGTTAGGAGGATTAGGATGTCGAGGAAGCTGTTTATGAATCTTCTTTCTATTTCTAGGAGGGTTTCTTTGGCGTTGGGCGCCATTATTCCTTCCTCCTCTATCGTCGTCTTGCGCGGATGTTGCTTTTAAATTTTATTCAAAATCAGAATAATTTTTCATGATTTATCCTAAAATTTTTACAAAAAATTGTAACAAACAGATGTGCGTTACATTATTTCTATGGTTTCTGTTTTTTCTATGCTTTCGTCTATGGCTGCTTTTAGGTTTAGTTTGGCTTCTATGGCTTCTACTTGTTCTAGCCGCGCCCTTGTTATGGGGTGTTTGGCTATGAATAGGGAGCAGCAGTCTTTGTAGGGTTTCGTGGAGATGTTGAAGGTTCCAATCTGTTTGGCCAGGTTGACTATTTCATTTTTTTCCCATGTGAGAAGCGGCCTTAGAATGGGTATGGATGCGGCGCTGTTTATTACAGCCATGTTTTCAAGGGTTTGGGATGAAACCTGCGCTAGGTTTTCGCCTGTTCCCAGGGCGGTTATTCCATGTTTTTTGGCTATTTTCTCCGCCACTTTTACCATGAATCTTCTGAAGAGGATTAGGCGATACTCCCTTGGGGCTTCTAGGGCCTCAGCCTCAAAGGGATAATATGGCGTGAAATGTACTCTTGTACTGAGGCAGTATTCCTTTAGGATTTTGGCTATTTCAAGGATCTTTGCGTTTTTATCCGGGTCGTATTTTTCAAAGGCGTGGAAGTGGAGGAAATCAACCATGCAGCCCCGCTTCATCAGAAGCCAGGCTGCTACGGGCGAGTCTATCCCCCCGGAGAGGAGATGGAGAACCCTGCCTGTTACGCCTACGGGAAGCCCGTAGAGGCCCCTTACTTTTCTGTCGAAGATGTAGGCTTTTCCATCGGCGATTTCTATGAAGATTTCCTTTTGGGGTTCCTTCATGGAAGCCCTCAGCCCATACTTTTTGATTAGGTGGGCGCCTATTTCCCGGTTTAGGTCTGTGGAGGTGAAGGGCAGCCGCTTGTCAGCCCTTTTCGCTGACACTTTTATGGTTTCAATGCCTTCTAGACTTATTTTCTCTTCAATGCATCTCTTTATGCTTTCCATGTCGGCTGTTGTTTGGAAGCAGGATGCAAACCATGATATTCCAAAAACCTTCCTTAGTTTCTCCTCCATTTGCACCGTGTCTGATTTTTCCTTTAGTTCTATTAGGATTCTTCCGCGGATCCTCCTTATTTTTCCAAACTCTTGCCCAGCGAGGGTTTTCTTTATGTTTTCGACGAGTTTTGATTCAAAGTATGGCCTATTTAGACCCTTTAGCGCCAATTCTCCATAGTGGATGAGAATACAGTTGAACATCGATATGTAGGGGGGCTTGTTTTCATAAAAGCTTTTCACGGTAGCTTCCGAATCTATGTTGGATGCTGATGATAAAATATTATTAGGTCCGACAATTTATTTTGTGACATATATATGTTTTTATAATAGTTCAGCATGATAAAGTGCTGGTGTTTGATGAGATGATTTGCTTTAAAGAAAAAAGGAAGCGCAGTGCTGCCCGCGGGTTTTTGGGCGAGTGTTGCGTCTCGAGGTTTCGGCTGGCTATAAGTGCTTCTTAAATGGTGTTGCCGAGGTTGAGATGAATTGGATGGCTTGGGATGGGCATCCGGGGGTTCCGCAATCGTTAGAATCTCCGTGGTGTCCGCCGACGGCACGCCCTTGATGCCCTGCAAACCGTCTAAGGCACGTAGTCTGCTG
>CAZAPQ010000074.1:0-4372 GCA_964487415.1 uncultured Candidatus Bathyarchaeia archaeon
GAAGGCCTATAGCCTAAAACAGTTGCAGCTTTTAGCCGTTCAAAGCCTCCCGGGAATAGGCCCTGAAAGGGCTGAGGTTCTGCTTCGAAGGTTTGGAAGCGTTAGGAGGGTTTTCCAGGCTTCAAAGGCTGACCTGCTTTCTGTTAGGGGTTTGGGCGAGAAAACTGTTAGGAGAATTTTGGATTTTCTAGATGCAAGATATCAATGAAGAACTATGATGTCCTCCTCTACGGTTGTGTTTTCCATCCTAAAATATGCCCGATAATTTCCAGTTTTAGGCGAAACTATGAGGAAGCTGTATCCCGTCCAAGGTTTGCTCCTATCCTCATCAATCCTCGACCATAATGGTTCCCAATAGGGATGGCTGTGATAGAAGCCTATCACTTCAAGGCCTTCCCTTTCAACCTCCTCGAAGACTCTTATCTGCTCCTGGGGATCCATTTGATATTCGCTGCTGGAGTTTAACACATTTCTGACGGGATAAACCCTCTCGACAATGCCCTCCTGTTCTACTCTTTTACCCGCCAGTATTCCACAGGCCTCTATGGGTAGGGATTTCTCTGCGTGCTCCAGAATCTTTTCCAAATTCTTCCAGCTGATTTTCAGGGTCACAGCGATGATTCCCCAGTCTGTGCCTGTTGCTCATAGGTTATTTTCTGCCATTCAAGCGTTTTGCATTTCAGCTCCCTTTTGACATAATCAAGCACCATGTTCACGTTGAGGGGCTTGCAGCTGTAAATATCCAGGGTGAAGAACTTATGCTCACTCCAGCTGTAGAAGGCCACGCCCGACTCGGCCCATGCTAGAAAGCCTCCGAGACCGTGGTGCAGCTCCGAAAACCTGTCAGGGGAGAATGTTAAGGGGCCGACTATGGGCTTAAGCTCTAAGGTGCTGCTCATTTTTAGGAGGAAATTTTTTAGAAATTCCTCGTCTAGGACTGCTTCGTAGAATCCTTCTATTATGAGTCTTTCCCTAAGGATTTCAGGCTTAAGGTTTTTCATCCCTGAACCTGCCATATGCCTTTGGCAATACAAATAGGCTTCTTTGAGAGTAAAGCATTTCTATAATTTTGCTCTGATTAACCACAATGTTGAGAAGAACGTTTGAGAAGGATTAGGGCTGCCATGAGGCTCCTTGTCAGCGTTAGGGATGTGGGCGAAGCCCTAGAAGCCGTTAAGGGAGGCGCCCATATTGTTGATGTGAAAAATCCTGAGGAAGGCTCATTGGGGGCTCATTTCCCAAGGGTTATCCGCCAGGTTAAAGAGGCTGTTTCAGGGGCGGTTGAGGTGAGCGCCACAATTGGCGATCTTCCAAATCTTCCCGGGACAGCTTCCCTTGCAGCTTTAGGTGCCGCTGTGTCAGGGGCACGCTATGTCAAAGCTGGACTCTTCGGTGTTAGAACCATTGGCGAAGCGGAAGCAATGATGCGTGAGATATGCAGGGCCGTAAAGGAATATAACAGCGATGTGAAGGTTATCGCTGCGGGCTACGCTGACTTTGAAAGTTATGGTTGCCTTAACCCGCTTAGTCTCCCGCTTGTCGCCTATAAATCCGGCGCTGACGGTGTTATGATAGATGTTAAGGGGAAGAATCCTCCACGCAAATTATTCGATTATCTAGGGGATGATGAACTCCGAAAGTTTGTATGCGATGCCCACAGCCTAAACCAGATAGTTGCGCTTGCCGGTTCGCTGGGCTTAGGCGATATAAGGCGGGTTCACCGTCTAGGAGCCGACATAATTGGCGTTCGCAGGGGCGTCTGCATCGGCGGGGACAGGCTGAGGGGGAGTGTTGAAAGCAGCGCCGTAGCCAAATTTGTGGAGGAAATCAAAATACAAGCTATGCAATAATCCGGGTTGAAATCGCCTGCTCACCCTCCAGGATCGCCCTAAACCTTTCGGGATGCATCCCATTTACAATATAGCATTCAATTCCCATTTCTGAAAGAATACGGGGCAGAGCTTTATCCACGCAGGTGGCTTGGCTTAGGGTTTGAAGCTCTTCCACGGAAACCCTTTCAATTAAGGCGGCATCCCTATGCCTTTTCGGGTCAAGGTTGAATATTCCGTCAACATCCTTGGCCAGAATTAGCTTTTCAGCATGGATTATTCCGGCTATATAGGCAGCTATGGAGTCTGAGGTTACATCCCAGGAGCTTTCAAGGGGATTCCTTGAGAACATGAACTTTGACGGTAGAAAGATGGGTAGAACCGTCTTAGCCATTTTCTTCGCCCCTTCTATGGAGTAAGTTGTAGCCGAGTTTGGAGTTATACCATGCAGCAGTAGCCCATACTGATCCATGGCTAGAATGGCCATTCTATGGGCTAACGTGTCATCTAGGCTGAAGGTTGAATAGGCCTCCCTAACGGTATCCGCGAATTTGCCGCCTCCTGGTACAATCACGATTCGATGGTTCTGCGCCATGCTGCTTAGCGCTTGGCATAGAGTCCTCAAGGCTGATGGGTATTCTGCAAGGCTTCCGCCAACCTTTATAACCGCTTCCAATGTATTTTCCCCTCAATCTTTTCAGCGGTCATTAGGGCCACGCCTACACAGGGCGTAATGGCGGCAGCATTGGCGCCCAGCCTTTCGCTAAGGTCTATGATGTCCTTTATGCTAACCCTTTCAGCGGCTTTTCCGCCGAGGAACTTTCCTCCAATCCCGGTTATAGCCACGGGCAGTTTTCCATTAACTCTGGGCTGTATTCGGGAATAAACCTGCATTAGCCCTTCGGCTATCTGATCCACTTGTCTCTCGTAAATGAAGCGGGCAATTTCCATGATTTCCTCTTGGCTTAGCATTTCAATGTCTGCGCAGACCACCCGAGCCAGCCTTGCCATGGCCTCGGCCTTGCTTTTGCCCCGTCCGTCAGCCGTGTCCACATTGTAATCCTCTTCGCTGATATTCCCCAACAGCAGATGCACATCCCCGGATTGGGCGAATAGCTCGGAGGAAACCCTTACCATGCACCCCCGTAATGGTACATGCCCCACTATGGCTGCAATATTTGTTCTCAAGGCGCCCGTGTATACAAGCTCTCCGTTTGCAAGCTTTTCAAGGTCCGTTTTTCCCTCAGCAGCTATTCTGCCTTCAACAATTGGAATTATGCTTGTGCTCGTGCTTCCCGTGTCCACGACTATACAGTTGCTTATAAGACGCGAAACCATCCAGCCTGTTGCAGCCCAGTTGGCTGAAGCCACCGTTAAATAGTGTTTTCTAGCCTCCTCCACGGGGATCATTTCAGCCTCCACATTTAAAACATGTATGGGTGTTGATGGAAAGCATTGAACCACACTGTCTAGGATATGGTTGACACCTTCCCTTTTAGTCTGGTAGGCGTCTGAAAGCTCCGCGGTCATAGTGACGCCTATGGCGTTAATGCTTCCATGGGAAGCCAGTTGTTCAGCAAACTTTTTCAGGAGGGCTGGAAGCTCCGCTTTTCCCCTCTTCCATACTGGAAAGTACTCCATCCCGGTTTTGAGCTCCACGACTTGGAGGTTATGGGTTCTAATGGAGGCTGCCTTAGTGTTGGCCCCTCCAATGTCAAAGCCAAGTATGTTCGCCAAGGCGGCGCCCTCTATGATACCATTTCTAAGAGGCGCCTTTTAACCCTATAGAACTTTGACATTGCAGCCTTAAATGTGGATGCGTGGGCCTCTATAAGCGCGTAGGCTTTATCATTTTGGCTTATGGGAAAGGGGGGCGAGGCCACAAAGCCTAGGCGGTAAAGGCTCCGCAGCTTTTCCTGTTTTGGGATTGGAGTTTCGACCTTCTGGAAGGATGCAAAGCCTAGTGTCTGTATTTTTTCCGGAAGCTTTCCCAGCAGGACAGCGTCTATTATGGCTTGGGCTAAATTGAAGTTTATAATCTTCTCTATGCCTATGAATGATGTGGTCAGTCTTGGATTAACCTCCAATATTATGGCTTTATCCCCCGTCAGCACTAGGTCAACGCCTACATATCCCCTGAGGCCTTCAAAGGACTCTGTAGCCCTTCTTGCCACATCTAGGGCCCGCTCCCCCTGCGTGTGAATCATCGGGGTTGAGCCGCCCAGATAGGCGGACCGGCCGTTCGGCGCGGCCAGTTTAGTTCTCTGCCTGTTCAGGGTGATTGGTGTGGCCCTTTGGCTTGAAGCGATTAGGCTTACGCTTGCACTTGCGCCTCTGATGTACTTCTGGATGAGGAACCGTTCTCCCGATGATTCATGCTTTATCCTCTCAATGGCCCTCGAAATCTGGCTTAGGCTTCTGACAAGGCTTAGCCCAGCGCAGCCGACGCCGTCTATAGGCTTAAAGACGACGGGAACCCCTATGTCTTTCACCTTGCTTCTGATTTCGCCTATATCCTGGTTGACGTTGGCTTCAATCGTTTC
>CAZAPQ010000075.1:0-5419 GCA_964487415.1 uncultured Candidatus Bathyarchaeia archaeon
AGGAGTTTTATAAGGGTGAAGAGGTCGAGATTGAAGAAGCGATTGCAATGATAGAGAACTCAACCATAGTAAACATGATTGGCGTGAGGGTAGTCAAGAGAGCCGTGGAAAGAGGCTATGTCCATCCAGAAGCAATACTAACAATAGAAGGCATACCTCACGCGCAAATTATAAAGCTTTAACCGCAAAACCTACTAATTGCAGCTGAATATTATTTAACAGCTAGAAGGGGAGCCCTTGATTGTAGAATTTGTTAGAACAGGGGTTCCTGGACTTGATGAGATTTTGGGTGGTGGCGTGATTAGGGGTTCTTCTATTCTTATTGTTGGTCCTGCCGGCACCATGAAACACAAGATCGGCCTCCAGTTTTTGCGTGAGGGATTATTAAGCGGCGAAAGGGCAATTTATATTTCCGCGGTTCACACTCTTAGGGATGTTGAGTTTTTGATGAAGATTAACCTGGAATTTGATGTTGAGCCATACGTTAAAGGGGGGCAGTTTGCCTTTGTGGATGCATATGACTTTTTAACAAGTTCTGTTGGAAGTCTTCGTAACCTTCTTAAGACATTTGTAGTAATGGTTAATAATATGTTGAAGGCTGAATCCAGCCGCAGCGTCGTCAGCTTAACTCCAATGCTAAATATTATAACGGATAATAGTACAATTGCAAGGTTCTCACTTTTAGGAACAAGGTTTGGAAGGCAAAGAAGGTCAACTACACTTCTAATATTAGATGAGAAGGCTCAGAACCAACAGGCTGAAACATTTTTGAAGTCCATGTGCGACTATGTATTGATCACAAGCCATTCCGATGGAGCAACTAAGATTAAGGTTTATAAATCACCCATGACATGTTCACAGGAATGGCATACGCTTATAGTCAAGCCTAAGGGCGTTGAGATAGTTAAACCACCATAACATTCTTCACACATTCAACCTAAGACAAGAACTTTACATCTCACGATCGTTTCAGAAAAATTTCTCAGCATTTAACTGGAAAAGTGCACTCGTTTCATTATTTGCCGTCCGAGTAACTCTGAGATTTCATCCAAACGTCAACCTAATGCCTTCTCATCATCCGGCAAGCCAAAAAACCAAACCCACAAATAAAAACTTTGTTGAATCAAAATAAAGCGGCTTGGCTTTAAAGTTTATCCCCCTTTTAATGACTTTAAAGCAAGGCTGAATATTTTCTCTAAAAATCAAAACCTATAAGGTGGTATGGGGAAGGGGCCATAAACAATGAAACAGGATAAGGAGACTAAAAAAGTAAATACTGAAAATCAGGCGAGGAAAATGGCAGAATGTTGTTCCAACCTTTTCACAGAGTTTACATTCCAAGATTTAACTAATGCTAAACCTCCAAGCGAAAAAGGAGTTTACGTCATCAAAATTAAGCGTAAAGGAAAAGCATCGCCACAAGAAATGATCGAGAAAACCAAGCAATTAATATCTGGAATTAGCTGGGACCTCGTTGTAGAATTTATAATGAGCCGCATAAAACGCTTAAATAACATTGGAAATTGTCCAATAATTTACATAGGCTCCGCTGGCACTCAGGAAAGAAGCAAAAATACATTAAAAGATCGCTACGAAGAGTTATCAAATAGACACACTGCGATGTATCCCATATGGGTCTTGCTCCACTTTGGATGGGAACTTGAATTTGGTTGGAAAAAATCTAATAGGCCTAAACAAGAGGAAGAAGAGCTAAAAATAAAATATCAAAAACTTCACAATGGAAAACTACCAGCGTTAGTAGCAAGATAACCTAAAATTACACCATTTCATTGAAAAGCTATGATGCAGCAGCTAAAACCAAAGACATGCCGCACGTTAAGAAGCTTATGAGACACAGAAACATTAGAGAACCCGCTTGCGTACACTCGGCTTGTAAACTTTGAATCGACGAGTACACGTGCAAGGCTAAAAGGAAACATGGGAGACGCAGGTGGTTTGCCCAAAAATGCAGGGGGTGGGATTTGAACCCACGAACCCCTACGGGACAGGCTCCTGAAGCCTGCGCCTTTGACCAGGCTCGGCAACCCCTGCCCATTATTTGTGTTTGCGGCGAAAAGGTTTAAGAGTTGCTCTTTCCATTTAGGGGTTTCGGAGGTTGATGCTGTGCCAACTCACGGTTCGCTTTCAAAGGCCGGGAAAGTTAGATCCCAGACTCCTAAGATTCAGCCCATGCAGAAGAAGAGTCCTTCGCCTAGATTCCGAAATAGACGAAACTATGAGAAGAGGGCGATTCTTCAGCGAAAGCCCGGCCAAAATTGGATTTAAGGCTTAAGCCTTTAGCTTAATTTATCTGCCTGTTTAACCTCCATTTTAATGCTTAGGGTTAAATATGGAAATGGAGGAGGCCCTCAGGGAAATTGTTGAGCATTTAATGCGTGTTCCTGTGCCTAGCCCTGAAGATGTGGGCCGCATCAAAATGCAAGTTCTATCCAAATATAAGCTGGGCAGGGTGCCTTCTAACGCTGAAATAATTGCGGCCTTGAAAAGTGAGGAGGAAAAACGCAGGTTACTGCCAGTTTTAAGGAGAAAAGCCACGAGAACAATTTCAGGAGTAACAGTTATAGCCGTTATGACGGAGCCTTATCCCTGCCCCCAGCCCAAGCCATGCGCCTACTGTCCAGGAGGACCACCATATGGAGTTCCCCAAAGCTACACGGGACATGAGCCTGCTGCCATGCGGGGCTTGCAGAACAAGTTTGACCCCTACCTGCAGGTTAAAAGCCGCATAGAACAGTTGCAGGCTGTGGGGCATACGGTGGATAAAGTGGAACTCATCATCATGGGCGGCACATTTCCAGCCACACCTCCCGCCTATCAAACATGGTTTGTTAAACGATGCATAGACGCTTTAACAGGCGTAGAGGCATCTAGCCTAGAGGAAGCCAAAAAACTGGCAGAAACAAGCAGAATCAGAAACGTGGGAATAACCGTTGAAACGAGACCAGACTGGGCTAAGGAAAACCATGTGGACCATATGTTGAACATGGGTGTGACAAGGGTTGAGCTTGGCGTCCAAAACCCCGAAGACCAGATTTACCGCCTTGTAGAGAGGGAGCACACGGTAAAAGATGTGGTAGAGGCAACCCGCATACTAAAGGACTCTGGAATGAAGATAGTTTACCACCTTATGCCAGGGCTTCCCGGCTCTAACCCGCAAAAGGACTTAGAAACGTTCAAGAGGATCTTCGAAAATCCGGATTTTAAACCCGACATGATTAAGATTTATCCATGCCTAGTTTTGAAGGGAACAAAAGCCCACGAATGGTATATGCGAGGCGAGTATAGGCCATACACAACAGAGGAAGCCGTAGATCTAATAGTCGAAATTAAACGTATAATCCCAGCTTGGATTCGCATAATGCGAGTGCAACGCGATATTCCGACACCGTTAATTGTTGCAGGCGTAAAACATAGCAACCTCCGACAGCTGGTTCAGCAAAAACTTAAGGAAAAAGGTTTAAGGTGTCGCTGTATAAGATGCCGGGAAGTAGGCCATAGAGCTATGGCTGACGGAGTGGAACCAAACCCTGAAAACGTTAAGATTCTAGTCACAAAATATGAAGCCTCAAAAGGCCAAGAAATATTCATTTCAGCCGAGGACATAGAGAATGACGTTTTAATAGGCTATTTGAGGCTTAGAATACCCTCGGAAAAAGCCCACAGGCCAGAGATCAAAGGGCATCCCTGCGGTATAATCCGCGAACTCCACATATACGGTGCTATGGTTCCAGTGGGAAGACACTTGGCAGAAGCCTGGCAGCATAAGGGCTATGGATCCATACTATTAAACGAGGCGGAACACGTTGTTCGCGAAGAATTCAGCCTAAAAAAGATCTTAGTTATAAGTGCCCTTGGCACAAAGCAATATTACCGAATGTTTGGCTATGACTATGATGGCCCTTACATGTCTAAGATTCTAGACTAGACTATTTCTTGACTACCAGATTATAATAAAATTAATAATAGTGTCATCGTAGGGTGGAGGCGGATATTTGGTTCTATCCCAATATGGCTGTCCAATTTTCAAAAACACTATATCATCTGTTTGAGGTTCAATGAACACGATGCCATAATCAGTAGTATTAAAGCATACTATGGCATGGGCGCTTTCTGGGAAGCGTATGTAAACAAAGCCGCATTTATAACCTTTCTCAAAGGCGTTTCGTTTAACATCTGCTGTGAAATGTAAACATGTGTAATTTTCAGTGTAAACATTTTCATCAGTCCTGTCAGCTTTTATGAATTCAATCATCTCACGGTATGTGGGATCCCGAATCGTGTAGCCCCTTCCCGCGCCGTCTATCACCCCTTTAAGATAACCAGCATCATATCCCAGAGTATAGCCGCTTAGGTTACCATCTAAATAGCCCAACCTATAACCTGTGGCATTACCCTCACCATAACCAACAAGCCATCCCTTGTCATAACCAGAACTATAGCCCAGGGAATAACCTGTTATATTACCGTCGGCGTATCCCAGCCTATAGCCAGTAACGTTGCCTTCCCTATAACCAGAAAGTCTACCCTCGGCATAGCCAATGTTATAGCCGCTTAGGTTACCATCTAAATAGCCCAACCTATAACCTGTGGCATTACCCTCACCATAACCAACAAGCCATCCATCATTATAGCCACGTTTATATCCGAGTAGATCGCCATCCGCATAACCCAAACTATAACCTATGCCGTAGCCAGTGATGTTGCCCTCAGCATAGCCAGCAGCATACCCAGCCATGTAACCCGAGTTGAACCCACTTCTATCCCCAAAATTATAGCCCAAACAATAACATAAGCCACCTACAAGAAACAGGAAAATAAAGAGAACAGGAATCCTACTCATCTCTGACACCTGCATAGCTAATTTTGACACGGGTACTCATAACTTTTAAGCGGGATTTCTACGAAAGGTTAAAGGTGAAAACCATATTCTAATTTGGATTTGGAGAAGCTTTAGATGATTAAAGACGAGAAGCTTTATGGTTACAGAGGATTAGCACTGGAAGCACTTAAAAGGATAGGGGCTGAAGTAGGCGACCTAATACGCATAGTTAAGAACGGCCAAGTTTATGAGGGAATTTTGATTCCCCGCTCTGAATACGGCGACGACAAGCATATAGTCATCAAACTAAAGAGTGGTTATAACATTGGGGTGCGGATAACTCCGGAAACCAGAATAGAGAAAATTGGAAAGGGCGAAAAACCAGCCTTTGCCCCACCTCCACTACCAGAGCAGAGGACAAACCTTCCGAAGGTCTCGATAATCAGCACCGGTGGAACAATAGCCAGCCGTGTGGACTACCGCACAGGCGCTGTTAGACCAGCCCTAACCGCAAGCGACCTCTACAGTGTAGTTCCCGAGCTATCCCAAATAGCCCAAATAGATGCACAAATCCTATTC
>CAZAPQ010000076.1:0-7430 GCA_964487415.1 uncultured Candidatus Bathyarchaeia archaeon
CGCCGAGGGGGGAGAAGAAGGCTTATGTTAAACTTCACCCAGAATACAAGGCGTCAGACATTGCGATTAAGCTTGGAATATTGTAAAATTATGGATGGTGGTTGGTGTGGGAAAAAGAATTAGGGTTCAAAGAAGAGGACGAGGTGGGCCCACATTTAGGGCTGCAACTCATAAGAGAGTGGCACCATCCCTATACCCGCCTTTAACAAGGGATTTTGCCGGCAATGTGGTAAATGGCATTGTCGAGGAGGTTGTTCATGATCCTGGACGTGGGACCCCCCTTGCCTTATTGCGCTTTGAAAACGGAGAGTCCTGCTATATTGTTGCCCCAGAAGGGATTTATGTAGGGCAGCAAGTTCAGATGGGCGGAAAGGCTCAGGCAGAGGTTGGAAACATACTTCCGCTGGGCAGTATTCCTGAAGGCACGATGGTATGCAACATAGAAATTAAGCCTGGTGACGGTGGAAGAATTGCAAAGTCTTCAGGGGCTTACGCCACGGTTGTAGCCCACACCAGCCAGGGCACAATGGTAAAACTGCCCTCCGGGAAAGTTAAATATCTAAGCGATGCTTGTAGAGCAACAGTAGGTGTTGTTTCAGGGGCGGGCAGAACTGAAAAGCCATTTTTAAAAGCTGGAGCAAAATTCCATTTAATGAGGGCTAGGGGACGTAAATATCCAAGAACCAGGGGGAGAGCGATGGTGGCTGCGGTTCACCCCTATGGAAGTAGTAAGAGAAGCGCTAGAAAAGTCACAACAGTTTCGCGGAATGCCCCTCCTGGACAGAAGGTCGGATTGATCGCAGCCCGAGCAGCTGGACGGAAAAAGAAGAAGATTGCTACCGAAGAATGAGGTGGTTAGCCGGATATGCCGAGGGAATTTACTTATCGCGGATATACTCTTGAACAATTGCAAAGCATGTCAATGGATGAGTTCATCACTCTGCTACCTTCAAGGCATAGGAGAAGTCTTCAAAGAGGTTTATCCCCGGAACAGAGGATTCTTTTAGAGAATGTGAGGAAAGCAAAAGAAGCCATTAAAAGAGGAGAAAAAATGGTGGTAAAAACGCATTCGCGTGATATGGTAATTCTGCCGGAAATGGTTGGTCTGACAATTCATGTTCATAATGGTAAAGAATTTATTCCTGTAGAAATTAAGCCTGAAATGATTGGACACTACTTAGGCGAGTTTGCCATAACTAACAAGCCAGTAAAGCATGGAACTCCAGGGATAGGCGCTACACGTTCATCAATGTATGTTCCATTGAAGTAAAGCAATTTTAAGCCGTATAATCTACTTTAACCCCTTTCTTTTCAGGTAAGTCTTTGGTTTGAAAGATCTGCGGTAAAGGTATCGGAGGTGGGACGTTCAAGGTTCTAGACAGGATAACACTTTCAACAAAAACTACGTTTGAAATAGACTGCACCACTACAGGCGGCGGTGGTCTCTTCTCTTTATAATCCAAATATATTCTATCTATTTCTTCTCTGCTTCCTGTAACATACGCTTTTCCCTTCAAATTAATTTGGGCTATTGAAGGGCTATAGCTTACCGTTAACACGAAGGGAACTTCCAGCGTGTCCTCTGCCCTTTTCTCAACATCAACAAGGTTGAGGTTTGTGTTTATCTGAACCAGGGGAAGAGGTTTTGAGACATCCCAAAAACGTTCACCGGAAATATTTGTGATAGCAATACTAACCCTAATCACAGCGTTTCACTTGTTTAATTGTTGTCTTAAAAGGATTTAAGTGTACTTGTATCGTGTAAAGCCACAGTGGCCGCAGCTATATCTGTCACCATGGTCAGCCATAAAATATCCTGGTCCACAGCGTTCGCATGTTGGGCGTAACCTTATCAGCTTGTCCTTATCTACTTTATAAAGCGAAAAAATTTTTCTAGCCTCTTTCTTCTCCTTTTTTGCAGATGCCTCTTTTTTGCTTTCAGACATAACTACTCAGCTCCCTTTTCTTTCTCCGGCATGTTTCTCTTGATAATATATTCTGGTTCAATAAGTTTTGCCTGCTCAATTGAGTGATAAATGTTCGCTGTCCCTACCGCTGTGTGTGTACCTGTTTTGGTTTCCACCTTTTTTACAAAAACTAGAGTGGGGTCCTTTTTCAATTTCCTTGCAAGTGCCTCTTTAATTTCACTTCTGGCTGGTGTGCTGCCTGTTTGGTCATGTTCAATCTGAAACACAACTTCTATTCTTTTGAGCACGGGATTCTCGGTCTCTGATAGTATTTTGATCTCCATTCTCTACACGCTTTTTGAGTTGATGAATTTTCCCTTTATTTAGCCTTTCGCAGCATTCATGGCTTTCAATATGTCTGCAGCTTCATCTTTTTTGTCCTTGGTCACTTTTACGACGACAGCGCCCTCCCCGGGCTGTCCGTAAACCACTATAGAGTTTTCAGGAGCATAGAGTACGGCAACCGGTGTTAAAAGATCCTCCTCTCCCTCAACAATAATCTTGACAATGCGGTCTGTTTTAAAAGCCTCCTGTATGGCTTTTATTGCTTCTCGGGTTATTGTGCCTGGGGGGTTTTTAACATGGACCTCCTCGCCTTCTGGAAGCGGGAGGGGTTTAACATTGGTTCGCATGACTTTGTTGTCCACAATTAGCAATTTCGGGTGTATGCCTCCTTCCACGAGGTTTTTTGAGACAACGTCGCCGACTGTGATGACGCATGGCGAATTCTCTTCCTTAATTATTACCCTGATTTCATTTGTAGTTTTATCAAATGAACCGCGGAGAAGTTTGCCCCAGGGTTTTTTAAGTTTCTCTCGAAGTTCAGGTGGTATGGAATTGGCTTCTCTCAATTTACCTAACCTTTAACGCATAGCGTCCTTTCTCTTTAATATTCATTGCCTTTGCAATTGCTGAGGTTTCTGGGTCAAAAATAATTACAAGTCCGCTGAAATCCTCGCTTAGTCCAGTTGTTTTACATTTTGGGCAGAAGTTTCCAGATGTTATAATTCGACATGCTGGACATGCTTTCTCGCTCACTTCTTATCATTCCTCCTTTTCCTCAGTTCTTTGCTGTTTCGCTATTTTCTGCACATCTTCTTCAATCCATTCTAATTTGCCCAAAAAAGGTTGCCTTGCCGTCACTCCAATTTTTGCCGTTCCACTCGCTCTGCCAAGCGAAACTGCCGTTATTCTTACACGGACCTTATCTCCAACCGCAAGTTTCCTTTTCGTTTCTTTACCTATAAGGGCTCCTTGTCTTTCGTCATAGGAGATGAAGTCGTCCATAAGCTGTGAAACGTGAAGAAGCGCGTCGATAGGTCCTATACGGACAAACGCTCCAAAATCTGCAACTTCTACGACTTCTCCCTCTACGACTTCTTGGAGAAGAGGATAAAATGTCAAAAGCGAAAAAGTTACCTTGTGATATGTGGCCCCGTCTCCGGGAATAATTTTTCCAATAGGGCTTACCTTGACATTGGTAACAGCAATAATGTAACCTAATGTTTCATCGATCACTCCTTCATACTTCGCTTTAACTTGTTGGTAGCCAACGTTTTCTAGAGGTTTTCCAAAGGTTTCCGGCGGGATCCTTATCGTATCCTCCATCCTTACAAGCTTGAACATTTCTATATCCTCCCATCAGTTTCAAGGCGGGATTTTTGCCTCACATAAATAACTGGCACATTTATATTCCTTAACCTCCTCTTAAGCTCTTTGTCGTTGGTGAAAACAGGGCATTTCCATTCGCTGGCCATCCGGAAAATGGCATCATCTGGAGATTCGCCTGCTTTCATATTAGATTCGATTAATTTGCACTTTTCAGCTAACTTTAGGGCGTATGAGGCTTCTTTCCGCATTTTGGGTGTGCCTTCCTTTGCCATTCTTTCCAACTCCTGCTTAACTGGCAAAAGTAGTATTGGCTCAAATTTTCTTTCTAAAAGTTTTTCTAAGGCTTCAAAAATGTCAATTTTAAATTTAATGGGCGTAAAAAAGGCATTAGTATCAAATATAACTTTTAATTTTTCTTTTGCCGCGTTCACTTTATTATTCCGTATCCTATCAGCCTCCATCTGCCTGCAATTTTCCTACTTATAGCAACCCTTGAACCCGTCAAAGCGCAGACAGGCCTTGTAAGTTTTAATGCTGCTTCGTCCGCCTTGACTGAGATAACTTTTCCAAGGGTTATTGCTGATCCGACATGCAGTAGTAACGACTCATCCTTTGTTATGCTTTCGACTTTTGTAAGCTCCTTTGTCCCAACAGCTCGTTCCAAAATGTATGTCTCCAAGTTTAGTTCCATCAAAACAGTGGGCAGCATACCCTTCTTGCCCACCACATTTCCCGTTAAACCATCAGCCTTTGAAAGTGATGGATCTAAAAGGGTGCCAACCCCTACCAAACCGCCACAATAGGCCTCCTCTACCCTTTTTCCTCCTGCATGCAGGCTTACAATTTCACTAAACAGCGGGGTATAGGTGCTTTTTTCTCCCTCTCCAGTTCCTATTCCCGGGCGAAGTTCTATCTCATCACGGACGGCAAATTTTCCCTGCAAAATGGTGCCTCCGAGAACACCTCCTTCTAGGTTTTCAATTGAGGTGCCTGGCTTGTTTACATCAAATGATCTGATGACATACATTAAGGGAGGTTTTGTCGTGTCCCTTTTTGGGGTTGGTATGAATTCCTCCATGGCTTGGATTAATGCGTCTATATTAACTGCGCGTTGAGCTGACACGGGTATTATTGGAGCATTCTCAGCAATTGTTCCTTTAACAAAATTTTTGATTTCTTCATAGCTTTTACGTGCTCTTTCATCGCTTACAATGTCGATTTTATTTTGGGCTATGATAATGTTCTTTATACCAATTATCTCCGCTGCAACTAGATGTTCTCTAGTTTGTGGCTGGGGGCATGGCTCATCAGCTGCAATAACCAGTATTGCCCCATCCATAATTGCAGCGCCGGAAAGCATTGTAGCCATTAATGCT
Organism: uncultured Candidatus Bathyarchaeia archaeon; assembly: GCA_964487415.1. Taxonomy (GTDB): domain Archaea; phylum Thermoproteota; class Bathyarchaeia; order Bathyarchaeales; family Bathycorpusculaceae; genus DRVV01. Next base: position 4,955 of record CAZAPQ010000076.1, read on the forward strand.
TCGTGGCCTGGGGAGTCTACAAAGCTAACTGCTCTAATGAATGTCGTTTCTGATCCACAGTAAGGGCAGACTGGTTTTCTTGAATAATTTTTAGGCGGTTCGCATTTTGGGCACTTATAAACTGGCATGTCAGCGTATCCTAACTTTATCGTTATACCCCTTTTCAATTCTTCGCTGTGTTTTGCAGCCCAAACTCCTGTTAGGGCTTGAACTAACGTTGTTTTGCCATGATCAACATGACCTATGGTTCCAATATTGATTTCAGGTTGCCTCGGCAAGGGTTCTTCAACGCTCATTTTTCTCGCCTTACAGCTCCTAATAATCATTCAAGCTAAGTTTAATGTTTCTGTGTTTTAGATGTATAATGTAGGCAGACTAAGATAAAGGGTTTTTACCGCGATTTTAACCTTCTTTGGATTTCTCCTGTTCTGCCGCCCCTTTACTCTTAGGTTTCTCAACGATCTTCATGTTAATTTGAACAATATCTTCGGTTATCACGTTACCTCGAACCTTCTTGCGTTTCCTTTCACCCTTGCTTTGAGGGTTAAACCCGACGCCCTCGCTCAGTATAACATCTCTCCGTACTCCTCCATGGACATCTGGCCTCATAGGCACACCATCTTTGTCTGATCCACCTGTTATCTGTATCTTATAACCTGGCATGCCGAGTATTATCCCGTCTATTATATCATCTATCTTTTTTCCTATCAATGGTGCTGCGTGCGTTCCCTCTAATTCAATTGTTTTTGCTTTTTTCTCCTCTGGATCCGAAAGTATTACTTTGAACTTTGCCATGGTTGCCCCTTTGCTGTGAGTTGATTTTGATTGCTTAACATTTAATATCTAATTATTAAGGGTTATGAAAATTTTGTACAAAAATTCGAGGTTTAAAAGAGGTTTAAAATTGCAAACATATAAGAGTTATGGCGTCAATGTTGCGGTAATAATAGGAGAATTTTTCTTCTTACCGGCATAGCGGACAATTTCCTTTATCTGCAATTTAGAACCTTGTTTTCCATGTCCCCCTCTAAGCTGAGCGATGAATTGGTTAAGGTCTTAAGGCAGTTAAAGAAACCTTTAGCTAGCAGTGTTTGTCTATAAAATGTTACAATGCCCACCTGAGCGTGAATAAATGGAAATTAAAGGGGGATATGCTGGTAGAATACTTAGGGTGAATCTTTCAGCGAATGAAATATCCCTTGAAGGGCTTGATGAAAAAATAGCCTACAATTTTATTGGAGGAAGAGGGTACGCCGCATGGGTTCTTTATAATGAATTGGGTCCCAAAACGGATCCGCTAAAGGAGGAAAATGAGATAATCTTTATGTCTGGTCCATTTACTGGAACCGATGTTCCAGGCTCTGGGAGAATTTCTATAAGTTCAAAATCTCCACTTACTGGAACTATCTTCGATTCTTCCATGGGAGGCTCTTTCGGTGCGTACCTTAAAGCAGCAGGATATGACGGCTTAATTCTGAGCGGGTCTTCAGAGAAACCCGTTTACCTGTTCGTGGATGCGGATTATGTTGATATAAAAGATGCCGGTGACCTTTGGGGAAAAAGCACAGCGGACACTGAAGCGGAACTAAAACGGAGACATCCAGGTTCCTCGATAGCCGAGATAGGACCGGCTGGGGAAAACTGCGTTTATTTTGCGAATATAATGTCTGAGGGTAGGGCTGCGGGCAGGGGCGGTTTAGGCGCAGTACTTGGCTCAAAAAAGGTTAAGGCTCTGGTTGTCAGGGGCAGGGGTAAAGTTAAGATCGCATATGAAAGGACCTACATGCAACTAATAAAGAAGATAAATTTTCTTATAAGAAACCATCCTGTTACAGGCGATAAGGGATCCCTCGCCCTGCATGGTACGGCTGTTCTTGTTCATCCTATAGCTATGGCCGGAATTATGCCTGTTAATAACTTTGAGAAAAGGATATTGGCGTATGATGAGGTGGACGGATTTTCTGGTGAGACAATAAAGGAGAAGTATTTCGTCCATAGGAGGGGCTGTTATAAATGTCCAACAGCCTGCGGAAGAATGATAAGGGTTGGGGGGCGCGTTTCTAAATGTCCCGAGTATGAGTCGATAGTTATGGTGGGCCCGAACTCCGGTTTCTTTGATTTTGAGAGGGAAATATTCCCACTGTGCAATCTGTGTGATGAGCTTGGCATGGACACAATTTCCGTTGGTAACGCCCTAGGGTTTGCAAGGAGTATAGGGCTAATTAAAAACATCGAGGACGCTGAGAAGCTTGTTTTGGACATAGCATATAACAGGTCGCCCCTTTCGAAAGGTGTGCGATACGCTTCAAAGATTTTTGGGAGGGAGGAAGAGGCCATGGTGGTTAAGGGACTTGAAATGCCAGCCTACAACCCGGCTGGAGTTCTTGGAACAGCATTGGCCTATGCGACATCAAATAGGGGAGCTTGCCATTTAAGGGCTTACATGATTGCTCCGGAGATTCTGCATTCCCCGGAG
>CAZAPQ010000077.1:0-34126 GCA_964487415.1 uncultured Candidatus Bathyarchaeia archaeon
ATTTTCCAGCATGCTCAAGTATTATGGGGCCTCATTGGCTGTTGAGGTGTGCGACCTCGCCATCGACGTATTTGGCGGATATGGCTACATGGCGGATTACGACATTGAAAGATGGTTCAGATGGTCCAAGAAGCTTGAACTAGTTGAGGGGACAAAAGAAATACAAAAAAATGCCATAGCGAAGTGTCTGCTTGGAAAAAATCTAGTGGAAAAATTTTAGCTCTAAACCCTTAATGTAATCTTCTTCCATTAGCAGTAGTACATGCAGTAATCACGCTTTAAGACGCCACCATCAATCTTTAAACGTTTAATAGCATACTTCTGCAATTAGATCTTTAACATCCTTGTCATAGTTTTTATCAATTTCGTGCATTCATTTACAGCAACCTCATTTAACTCCTAGAAATAACGAAGCAGGTACAATAGAAGGCTTAATTAAAGGGTCTTAGTACTACGAAGTTTAACTGTCAAGTTTTATCAAAAGTTGCATGATCAAACCATTGGATAAAACAATTTAATGACATAAAACTTAAGAGGATGTTCTGAGGGAAAACGGGTAATATGGTATAGAAGGATCATGAATGAGGCAGGCCAATATAAAAAATGGCGTTTTAGTGCTTGGCGGAGGCATAGCCGGAATACAAGCGTCCCTTGACTTGGCCAACATCGGATTTAAAGTTTACCTCGTTGAAAAAACGCCGAGCATAGGCGGCCGAATGGCTCAGCTGGACAGCATCTTTCCAACCCTAGAGCCAAGCATCAAACTACTAATGCCTAAAATGGTTGATGTCGCTAAAAATCCACGGGTAGAACTTATAACCTACAGCGAAGTTGTAGGCTTCAGCGGAAGCAACGGGAATTATGAGGTAACGGTGGTCAGGAAGCCAAGATATGTTGAGGAGGAAAAATGTACAGGATGCGGCAAATGCCTTGAAGTTTGCCCAGTCAGTATCCCAGATGAATTTAATAGGGGGCTGTGCCGGACAAAGGCGATATCCTTTTATTCGCCCTACGCCATCCCAAAAGTGGCGGTAATAAATCCTGAATATTGCCTACGACTAAGCGGCAAAGAGCCTTGCGACAAATGTCTCGAGGTCTGTGAATCAAAGGCTATAAACTTTGAACAGAAAACCGAAAAAATCACGTTTAAAGTAGGAGCAGTAATAATTTGCGTTGGCGCCGAAATTTTTGACGCGTCAAATGCGGCTGAATTGGGATATGGGAGACTTAAAAATGTAATTTCACATTTAGAATTTGAAAGAATGCTTGACCCCTCAGGTCCGACGTGTGGAAAAATTATTGATCTGAACTCTGGGAAAACTCCAAAAAGCATAGTCTTTGTGTTGTGTGTAGGATGCCGAGATAAAAGGTTCTACGAGCACTGCTGCAATATTGGATGCATGGTAAGCATAAAACAAGCCATCACCGTACGCGAAAGACTTGGATATGATGTGGACATATACGTGTGCTTTAACGATATCCGCGCCTATGGTAGAGGCTATGAGGAATTTTACGAGAAAGCCAGAAGCCTAGGCATAAACTTTCTGGCAGGGGTACCCGCCGAAGTCAGGGAGTCCCCTGATGGAAGCCTCTATGTAGGGGTCTATGAGAAAATCCTGAATAGACTTTTGGAAATAAAAGCGGATTTAGTGGTTTTAATCAACGGAATAGTCCCCAGGAATGATTATGTAAAGCTTAGTCAAATCTTTAATATCCCTCTAGGCGCTGACGGGTTCTTCCTTGAGGCACATCCAAAGTTAAAGCCTCTCGAAAGCCCAGTTCCCGGAGTCTTTCTGATTGGAACCTGCCAAGGCCCAAAGGGCATAGCTGAGACCATTGCGCAGGCAAGCGGAGCAGCCGCAAAGGTTATGACATATTTATCTGCACTGGGAAATACTAGCCAGGAGTTATTGGAATGAGCCTAAGCGATCTAACTAAAATGTCCGAAGTTAATAAGGAGCTGTACATGAAAGTTCTTAGAAAGCTCGCTGAGGAGAAACTTTTTGGATGCTTCCAATGCTCACGCTGCACAGGCGGGTGCACAGCCTTCAAGCTTTTGGAGCTTACACCAAACACTGTAATGAAGCTTACAAAACTGGGGTTCATAAACGAGCTTGTTGACTCTGAAATAATTTGGACGTGCGCCTCATGTTTGCAGTGTACAGAACGATGCCCCCAAAGGGCTTCACCCTATCACGTGATTATTGACCTAAGAAACCTCGCCGTGGAACAGCAGACAAAAGTCCCTGAGGGCTATTTAAGAGCTGTTTCCCATATACTTGAAACTGGTTTAATGCAACCTATGGAGAAGGTGACGGCTAAGAACATGGAAATCTTTGACAGAGACACGCTTAATCTTCCAAAGATTGCTGGAGCAGGTGAAAAATTCAAAGCCATTTTCCTCGAGACTTTAGGAGGTATTTAATTGCAGCTTGCAGTTTTTTGGGGATGTAGGATACTTACTTCGCAGTATGCGTACGAGATGTCGGTACGGCAAGTGATGCCTAAACTTGGCGTTGAACTCGTGGACTTAAAAGAAGTGAACTGCTGTGGAAACCCCATTGAAAGCGTGAACAGGTTCGCAACAATTTACATGTCAGCGAGAATTTTGGCCTTGACAAATGAAATAGGCTTAAGAGAGCTTCTCTTGCCATGTAGCCGCTGCCACTTCACAATATGTGAAACGCAGTATTTGCTTGCCACAGATAAAAAGCTGGAAGAAAAAATCACTTCGATGCTCAGGGAGGAAAACTTGAATTACACCCCAGACATAAAAATATGGCATACTGTAGACTTGCTGCATGATGATATCGGCTTGGAAAGAATCAGAGAAAGTGTAAAGAGAGAAATGGGAGGGCTAAAGTTCGCCAGTCACATTGGCTGCCAAGCCATACGGCCAAGTTATATGAAACGTGTGGATGACGCTGAAAACCCCAGAAAGCTTGATAGGCTAATAGAGGCGCTTGGAGCTGAAAGCATAGAATATCCGGAAAAGCTGGATTGTTGCGGCGCTGCCCTTCTTTTCTCCCATCAGGAGGCCAGTTTAAGCCTTACAGGCGCAAAATTAAGGGCGCTCCAAGAAAGACAGGTAGATGGGCTCGTCACCTCCTGCCCATCCTGTCACATAATGTTCGACACAAAACAGGAAAATAGCGCAGCCTTAATAGGCAGTAAATTGTCCATACCAGTGATCTACTATACACAATTATTGGGCTTAGCTATGCAAATTAAAGAGGAGGATCTAGGGCTACATCTAAATAAAAGTCCAGTGGACGCCATAATAGAAAAAATTGAGAAAAGGTCAGGCAAAACACTACAGTTCTGAAATTGCGGGGCTAGGCGCATATTTTGGCTTAAGCACCTTATTTAGTGTGTCATCAGCTACGGCCACGACATGTCCAGCAATTCTTCTTGTATCCCTCGCTATCATGCTTAAGGTTATGGCTAAATCTATGTTTGTCACTTTTCCCATAATCCGCCTGAGTACAAACTTTTCAAGCTCTCTAATTTCATTCATTTTGCCAAAAATGCTTATCGCCAAATTCACATTCTTTCTTAGATATGCCTCCATAGCAGTTTTCTGCATTTCATACGTGATCATTAACATTTTACCCAGCAAATTTAGGACTTCAGAGTCCACTTTTTTGCCCTTCAAACCCAAGATATGCCCAGATATGGTTGAGAAGTAGTATATTAGCCTACTTAGGTCTCGAACTACAAGGGTGAAATTGATGGCATCGGTACAACCGTTCACCCCCAATCTTTTGGCTACCCAAGGTTTGAAGGCAGCTATGGCTATGAGTCGAATTGTGAAGCGATAATGCCTCTGAGCCTCATTACTTCTCTCTAAAGTCTCCATTGCAAGAGGAAAATCAAGGTTAACTAAAGCTTTTATAACATCCTCCTGTAGCCTAAGCGAGAAAGAAAAAATTTTTTCGATTAGAGCTTCAGCGGTAAAAGCAGCGGGATCTATCATCACATGGAATGTAACTTTATTGGCTTCCTCCTCAGCCACCTCCACCCCTGGTAATTCGGCTCGAAGCTGTTTAATCTGCCTTTTCTGTTCTGCAGGTATTATGTTCTTGGAGATGATGCTTATTCGATCAGCACCTTGGATAAAATAGGTTATCAAGCAATATTTGAGGGAACGCAGGTCATACTGCTCCAACGGAATGATTGCCTCTAAGGGTTTTTCAAGCGTTTTAACTAGAGGATAAAGCCTTAACGAACCATCAACCTCTTCTAAAACAGCCATTTTCGTGCCGCTTTGAAGCCCATGAGTTTCCACGAACTCCTTTGGAAGCGAAATTATATAGCTTCCACCTTTGAGCCTTTGAAGTTTTCTCGTTTCCATATTGTTTCATCATCCAAGCACATTTATACTATAATATTACACACATGCGGATATATATTTTTATACTTTTTGCATAAAAAAATATTTTTCAAAAATATTTATATATGAATTATGCAAAAAATATATCAGTGAAAAAAATGCCCCAGGTGAAGATAATGTTCCAAGCGATGTTCAGGGAAATTGTCGGAAAAAAGGAGTTAATAAAAGAGGTAAACGATGGGTACACATTGCGGAGCCTTCTCCTCATGCTAGCAGAAACCTATGGAAGAGACTTTAATGATATAATCGATCCGAAAACTGGTGAAGTAAGCACTGAAGTATGGGTTCTGGTGAACGGAAAAAGTATAAGAAAACCTGATTTAATATTGAACGACAACGACGTGATATACATTGGAGTGCCAATAGCAGGAGGCTAGAAAATGAGTGAAGTAAGGTGTAAAAACTGCCTTAAAAGATTCCAAGTTCCATTGGGAGCTGACGTTGCTGAATGTCCCAATTGCAAAACTAAATATCGAATTTCATGGCCGACACCGAGTCAAGCCATGATCCGGGGCGTAGCTTAAGGGGAATAGAGAACATGCTGAAAAGAAAAATAGCTTATATAGACTTGACAAGTGGAAAAATAACGGCAAAGGAAATTCCAAGGGAAATGCGCAAGTTATACCTTGGAGGCAGAGGCATTAACACCTACCTAAGATACAACCTTATAAAACCGAAAATTGACCCCCTTGGACCTGAGAATGTTCTTTTAGTGGGCGCAGGATTGCTTGGAGGCTTACCAAGCCTAGGTTCCTCCCGATGTGATATAGCTGCAAAGTCGCCCCTCACAGGGGCTGTTGGAAGCACAAACATGGGCGGTTTCTTCGCCGCTGAAATGAGATTTGCAGGTTTCGACCACTTGGCAATAATGGGTAAATCGGAAAAACCAGTTTATCTGTGGATACATGACGGACAAATTGAGATAAGAGATGCATCACACATCTGGGGAAAGGACACTGTTGAAACTCAGGAGATTATAAGGAAGGACCACGGAGATGACGAAATCAAATGCCTAGTCATCGGAGTCGCTGGCGAGAAGCTCGTAAAGTTTGCAAACGTTATGACGGGAATAAAGAACTCAGGCGGCAGAACCGGAATGGGCACAGTTATGGGATCAAAGAAGCTTAAAGCCATTGCAGTAAGGGGAACAGACAGCTTAGAAGTAGCCCATCCGGAGGAACTGCTGGAATATTGTAGGCAGTTGAATGAAAAAGTTTTAAGCACCAAATGGGCCCAAGCAGAAAAGAGATGGGGAACCCTAATAATTTTCAACAACACTAACACGACAGGCCTAATAAGAGTGAAAAACTTCCAGTTAAATAAGCTTGAAGATAGCGAGGACCTAGAAGCCGAAAACATAGAACGCTATTCCATAGGCGTGGCTGGCTGTTTTGGATGCTCGGTTCACTGCAGACACCGCTATGTGCTGAGAGAAAGCCCATTTGGACCATTTTACGATGAGGGCCCAGAATACACAACGCAGGGCGCTTTCGGAACAATGGTTTACTGCAAACGATTTGAAACCCTCCTGATCGCCAACCATCTTGTTGACAGGTATGGCTTGGACACGCTTGAAACTGGAGGCATGATAGCATGGGCAATGGAGCTTTACGAGAAAGGGATAATCGATGACAAGATAACAGGCGGCCTCAAGTTGGAGTGGGGCAATGAGCAGGTAGTTTATGAACTGATAAGGCAGATTGCATACAGAGAAGGCTTCGGCGACATTCTGGCCGAGGGCCCCCTAGGCGCCATAGCTAAAATAGGACCAGAGTCCGGGTACTACTGCATACACGTTAAGGGAATGAGCAACCTTCAATCTGATGAACGGCCTACACCAAGCTTTGCTCTTGGAATTGCAACATCAACTAGGGGGGCCGACCATCTGAGAAGCCGACCTGCCTATGACCTTTACGGATTACCAGAGGAAGTTTTAGAAGAACTCGTTGGAGGGCCTGTCTCATCCGATTACACCTCCTATGACGGTAAGAGCCGATTAATCTGGCATCAAGAGCTACTATACTCGGTTGTGGACTCATTGGGCTTATGCAAGTTCCAAACAGTCTTCTTAGGCTTCAACATGCCAAAGTGGGAAGAATACTCGAAGCTCATATATTTGGCCACTGGAATGGAGCTCAGCAAGGCGGATTTAATGCAGATAGGCGAGCGCATATACACACTGGAACGCATGTTTAATCTGCGAGAAGGTTTCAGCAGAAAAGATGACACCCTGCCGGAACGCTACTTCAAAGAGCCAACACCCATAGGCTTGGCAATAGCAAGAGGCAAGAAAATAGACAGGGAAAAGTTCGAGCAGATGCTGGATGAATACTATGCGCTTCATGGCTGGGACAAAAATGGATTGCCCACGGAAGAGACCTTGAAGAAATTGGGACTGGACAAGGAACCATCCCACATGCTTTAGGGGGGGATAGAGATGCAGAAGATATTGTTAATTGATCCGGAAAAATGCACGGGATGTCGTTCTTGCGAATCGGCGTGCTCCCTATTCCATGAAAAGTCAATCAACCCAGCCCTTGCGCATATCCATGTAGTTAAAATGGAAACATCAGGATTATACATACCGATTGTCTGTTTGCAATGCGAGAGACCAATATGCGAAGATGTTTGCCCAGTGAAGGCGATAAAGCGCGATCAAAAAACTGGAGCCGTCGTCATAGATACGGATGTTTGTGTTGGATGTAGGCTTTGCGCAATCTACTGCCCATTTGCAGGACCCAGAATTAACCCTAAAAATGGGAAACCCTTGAAGTGTGATCTATGCAACGGTGACCCTACATGCGTCAAATTCTGTGAACCAAAAGCCATACAATATGTGGATGCGACACAGGCAAACATGATAAAACGCAAAAACGCAGCTGTACGATTTTCAGAATTAGTGAAAAACTTGCTTGGAACCTTGTGAAAAACTCCCATAATTTTTTATATTCTATTCCCTTTTTACCATTCAATAGTCCTCAGCACCCTACACCCTACATTAATCGTTAAATGAGGGAACATTAAAATTGAGCGTAACACCAGACCCGAAATTTGGACTTGAAATGCTAACGCCGCAAAATGCAGCAAACATTAGAGGGTGTATACAATGTGGAAAATGCTCATCAGTCTGCCCTCTGGTACGACACAGAGAACACTACTCACCAATAGAGGTTGTTAAAAGCGTCACTTTAGGATTAAAAGATATTGTCTTAAGCTCCGATGAAATTTGGCTATGCCTCACCTGCCAAGCATGCACAAAAATATGTCCAGCAGGAATCAAATTCCAAAACTTTATGGATGATCTCAGAGGGGCATTAAAAGGAAAAGGAGTTACTGATTATATTTTACGCTGTAAGCGTTGTGGAAAGGAGTTCACAACAACTCCAATTTTAAAGTTTGCAGAAAAAATGATACCCAAAGAAGTGAAGGTATATGAGGATTATTTAATGCTTTGTCCCCAATGCAAAGCGTATGTACTATTAGACAAATCGGCACCGTGGTACGGAAGAGGAATAATATAGCCGACAATAATTGTTATTTTCCTTTGAACGCAGGTTTCCTTTTTTCTATGAAAGCGTTTACGCCCTCTCGATAGTCTTCCGTCGAGGCCATTAATCCTGCAGCCTCAGCCTCGCAAGCCAACCCCGTTCGCAAGTCAACGGAATCGCTTAAATTAACTAAGTACTTGGACATTTTTATTGCTAGGGGAGGTTTGCTCATTATTTCTTTTGCCAGTTCCTCTACGGTTGCCTTTAACTGATCCGGTGGCACAACCTTATTTACTAGGCCTATGGTTTCAGCGGTTTTGGCATCAATCAACTTACCTGTGAATATTAGCTCTTTTGCAATTGCCTTGCCCACAAAGCGGGGCAGACGCTGCGTTCCACCGCCACCGGGAAGAAGGCCTACATTCACTTCGGGTTGTCCCATTCTCGAATTTTCTGAGGCGATTAGAATATCGCATGCCATGGCAACCTCTAGCCCTCCGCCAAGGGCAAACCCGTTAATGGCGGCAATAACGGGGTTTCCAACATCCTCTATAATTAAAGTAGCTTTGTGTAGAAGACTTGATAATTCCCATAGCTTAACTGCAGTGACATCTTTAACTGACTTCAGGTCTAAGCCAGCACAAAAGGCCTTCTCGCCAGCACCCGTTAAGACTACAACTTTAACATTCTCGTCTTTATCCGCATCCTCTAACGCGCAAATTAGCTCCTGAATTGTTTCCTGATTTAGAACGTTCAGCACTTGGGGTCTGTTTATAGTTATTGTAGCTATCCCATCCTTTTTCTCATAAAGAATATTTTTAAACTCCATCGAAATCTCATCCTTTAGCTTATTCTAAGTTTAATCATGTAATTTCCTTATAATTTTTCTGCTAAATAGGCAAAAATCATAGTGACGTTGCATATCTATTGCATGGATTTATATGAAGCGCAGATCGGAAGTGTGGTTCAGTATCGCTCAAGCATCATGGCCATTCCTTGACCGCCGCCTATACACAGAGCTACTAGCCCATTTTTCAGGTTCCTTCTTCTCATTTCATGGATGATGGTCACCACCAGCCTGGCCCCTGTGCAGCCTATAGGATGCCCCAGAGATATGCCACTTCCATGAAGATTTGTCTTTTCAATATCAAGGTTTAGTTCTCTTTGGCAAGCTATAAACTGGGCTGCAAAGGCCTCATTAAGCTCGATAACATCTATCTCTTCTAATGTTTTACCAGATTTTTCAAGAACCTTTTTCACAGCTGGAACGGGACCAAGGCCCATGAAGGCTGGGTCAACTCCACCTGAAGCATAACATGTAATCGCTGCCAATGGTCTAAGGCCTAATTCCTCAGCTTTTCTCTCACTCATGAGTACAACCGCGGCCGCGGCATCATTTATTCCTGATGCATTCCCAGCAGTCACTGTTCCATCCTTCTTAAATACTGGTGGCAGTTGCGCCATCTTCTCAAGGCTCGTATCCATAGGACGCTCATCCGTATCGAATACTATCGGTTCTCCTTTCTTCTGTGGAACTTTAACGGGCACTATCTCCTCCTTAAATATTCCATCAACTATCGCCTTCCTTGCTCGCTTATGACTTAGAAAGCCTATTTCATCTTGTTCCCTTCTTGAAATGTTGTATTTTTGGGCTATGTTTTCAGCGGTCATTCCCATATGATATCCGTAAAAAATTTCCCAAAGCCCGTCGTACACCATCAGGTCTATTAGTTCGCCTCTCGCGTCGATGTTCATGCGGTAACCCCAGCGTGCTTTAGGCAGCGCATATGGCACCTGACTCATATTCTCCATTCCACCGGCAACCACCACCTCAGACTCGCCTGCTTGGATTGCTTGAGCCCCTAGAGCTATAGCTTTTAGTCCCGAAGCACAGATTTTGTTGACTGTAAATGCTGGTGTTTCTTTAGGAACACCAGCGTATATTGATGCTTGACGGGCTGGGTTTTGCCCCTGACCGCCTTGCAAAACATTTCCCATAATTACCTCGTCAACTTGCACCTCTTGCAGGGAATCATCGTAATCGTAGTATTTTTTCTCCAATTCGGTAATTTCCAATCCTTTAAGGCCTAAAGGCGCATAACTCAGCAGTTTTTTGCTTGAAAAAGGTCTTAAACCAGCCCTTTTCAAAGATTCTTTGATCACTATACTGCCTAAGGTGGATGCGGGGATATCCTTTAACGAGCCTCCAAAATTTCCTATTGCGGTCCTAACCCCGCTAACAATTACAACTTTTCCCCCCAATTTCTCCAAAGTTTCTCACCGTGTTTAGGTTTATCTATGAATTATTTTTTCGCCATCTCTATTAGAAGCGGGTCGGGTTCATACCAAGGCTTTCCATATCTCTCTTTCAGCTGCTTTAGTACATTAACGATTTTATCTGCTCCATACTCGTCTATGTAATCAAATATTCCTTTTGGATATCCCAACCCCAGCTTCACTATCTTATCTAGATCATTACGTGTCGCCACGCCCGCACGGACAAAGTAGGCACCATGGTTCAATGTCGATGCTATTAATCGAATCGGGTCAACTTTTTCAGCAAGTTCCCTCGGAATTTCCACTTTTTTAAATACACCCGGACCCGGGTATTTGTAGAAGCCTTCGCCACTCTTAACTCCAAGTTTTCCCTGCTTTACGTATTCTACAATTAATGGGCACATATCAACATGAGGCCCTTCTATCCATTTAGCATCGATTTTTCTACGCACGCCAAATTCGGTATGGTAGGATATGTCAATTCCAGATAAATCAATGGTTTCAAGTGGACCCATTGGATGACCCAATTTATATCTTGCACATGCATCTATTTCCGCGGGAGTTGCTTCTCCCTCATAAACCATCCAAGCAGATTCTCTGAGCAAATGTTCAAAAAGGGCCGAGGACACGAAGCCCCATGGATCCCTTTTCAGGATAACAGGCTCCTTACCAAGCTTCCTTGCCAATTGTTCAGTGGCAGTAATCGTTTCCTTGCTTGTTTGCTCGCCGGGAATTATTTCCATTAACGGCTGCAACACCGGAGGGTTGAAAAAGTGGGCGCCAATAACCTGGCCTGGCCTGTTTGTGGCTTCGCCAATTATCGTTATTGGGATTGTACTCGTATTAGACCCGAGAATAGTGTGACTAGGAGCATATTCGTCTAAATCCCTAAAAATTCTTTTTTTGAGGTCAACGTCCTCGAAAACAGATTCAAATACGAAGTCTGCGTTCCTAACGCTTTCTTTCAAATCTACCGTTGTTTTAATTCTACTTAAAGTTTCATCTCGCTGTTTCTCGGTGATCTTTTTCCTTTCAACTAATTTATCAAGACTCCATCTTATCTTTGAAATAGCTGCATCTAAAATTTCTTTCTTAATATCGTTTAGATAAACTTCGTATCCAGCCATGCTACATATTTGTGCAATGCCATGCCCCATAGTGCCTGATCCTATAACTGCTATCTTCATCCAGCATCTCTTCCATAACATACAATGTACTAAGAGAACATGAATATAAATAAAATTTAATATATAATTTTCGATAAACTGAAACTGTCAGTATCACCAAGCACCAAAGTTTGACAGCAACTCACCAATGATCCATTAAAGAAAAAAATAAAAGGGAGCACACCCTTATGTACATTAACGCTGTTTACTGAAATGATGAAACTGCGAAACATCTGGGGAATGCGGTTACATGGTTAAGGTCGCGATTGTTGGTTTTGGCACCATGGGATCAGGTATTGCTCAAGTCTTTGCGCAATACGGATTTAATGTTACTGCATATGAACCGAGCCAAAGCATTCTAGAGCGTGGCCTTGATTTGATCCAAAATGGGCAATTTGGACTCAAAAAACTTGTATCAAAGGATAAAATAACCGAGGAACAAGCCAAGGAAATATTATCAAGGATTAAAACGACAACAGATCTTAGAGAAGCTGTTAAGGATGCCGACATCATTATGGAAGCCGTAACGGAAGACCTCAATGTTAAAAAGAAAATATTTAGCGAGATAGATTCCCTCTCCCCCGAAAATGCATTTATATTCAGCAATACCTCGTCATTGAGCATAACTACTTTGGCAGCTGCGACTAAAAGGCCAGAGAGGGTGGCCGGCATGCATTTCTTTAATCCAGCACAGGTGATGAAGCTTGTGGAAATAGTTCGTGGCTTGCGCACTTCAGATGAAACCATTGAAAAGGCGAAGGAGATTGCAATAAAGCTTGAAAAAGTGCCGATAGTATGCAAAGATGCACCAGGTTTTGTGGCTAACAGAATTGGCATATTGGCAATATTGGAAGGTATACGCCTATATGAGCAGGGAATAGCATCGGCAGAGGATATAGATAAAGCTATGAAGTTTGGATTTAACTGGCCCATGGGTCCTCTTGAACTAGCGGATTTGATAGGGCTTGATGTCCTTTTAAGCATCGCTGAGAGCATATACAGGGACCTTGGAAGCCCAAGCTTCATACCTCCATTAATACTTAAACAGCTGGTTGAGGCAGGCTTTTTAGGGAGAAAGACGCAGAAAGGGTTTTACACATATTGAATGAAGTTAAGCTAATTTCAGTCATTTTATTTACACCTCTAAGAATTCAATCCGCTGATTGACATGATGATAGGATTTCTCCTGCAGGAGCTTAAGGAAATAGTGATGCCATAATTCTGGTAAAGTTCCTTAATGTGGTAAACTTTTTCTCTATGGACGAGGCTATTACATGGCGGCTATGCAGCTTGATTTCTATGTTGATAAAATGAAAGATCTACATTTCGAAATTGGTCCAATTAGACCGCCGAATGAGGGGGGAGCAAATTCTTTACTTTTAAGGATTACAAGAAATTGCCCATGGAGTCGCTGTGCTTTTTGTTATGGCACACCATATGGAAGACAGCCATTTCAGATTAGACGGGTTGATGAGATAAAACGGGAAATCGATACAATCAAGCTAATTGTCAACGTGATCGACGATATTAATAGGGCGCTTGGAGGCATAGATTGGGTACAAAGTTTTATAGAGGCTCACTTTCCCTTCGGAGAGAACGGACACGCGTTGCAGAATTTCCAGTGCATAATCAACGTGTTAGAATGGATTAGATCAGGCGCTAGAACAGTGTTCTTGCAGGATGCAGATAGTTTGCTAATGAAAACGCCTCAATTGTTGGAGATATTGGCTTATCTTAAGGCTAACTTTCCATCGATAGAAAGGATCACTTCATATGCAAGGGCGAAAACTTTGGCCATCAAAACTGAAGAAGAGCTAGCTCAGCTGCGCAAAGTTGGACTCTCACGTTTGCATATAGGTCTGGAGACAGGCGATGATGAAATACTCAAACTTATTAATAAGGGGATAACGTCCAGTGAACATATTGAAGCGGCTAAAAAGGCGCTGAGGGCAGGATTTGAAATATCTGAGTATGTAATGCCCGGAATTGGCGGAAGATCAAGATGGATGCGGCATGCATTAAATACGGCAAATGCTTTAAACGAGATAAATCCAACATTCGTTAGGTTTAGACGTTTTGTACCAAGACCTGGCACACCATTATTTAACGATTGGAAAGAGGGGCGATTCCAACTGTTAAAGCCTCATGAACTGCTATTAGAGATTAAGACTCTAATTGAACACTTACAGGTAAACAGCAGAATATGCTTTGATCATTTTATTAACCCGGCATATAGAATTGGGAGGAAAATTGTGCATTTATTCAGCCAAGATTACAGCGGATACAAATTTCCAGAAGAAAAAGAAAAGGTATTGGAGCTCATTGATTATGGATTAAATATAGATGAAATTTTATGGATAACAACGGAAGAGTTAACTAAACTTCCCTACATTTAGTCGGCATGCTCACAGGTATTATTCTAATCATAATCTAATGGAAACTTGTTCTCAGAAGACCTAAAAATAAATTGGATGGAGGTTACTGTATTTTAGGCTCTAGGCTCTAAACCTTTTATCTTTCTTTAAAGTAGGGGATGACTTTTTCCGCGAAAAGTTGGCATGTCTCTTTTAGGTTTGCTGGGGAGACTTGAAAGTTGATGACGAAGTGGCGGCATCCTGCCTTGACATGCTTGTCCAGTTTGTCTATGACGTCATCAGGTGCGCCATATATGAATGGGGCTTTCTCCACCACCTCGTCTGGTAGCTCCTTGGCTTTTGCCAACCAGGCCTCAGCGTCCCTTGGGAAAACTAGTTTGAACGTCATCTCAAAGTCCTCGGTGGGCGGAGTGTAACCTATCCTCTCTAGAATTCTTGGCCTAGTTAGCAGAAGCATTTTTGCAGGCAACATTATGGATTTTTTAGCAGTTTCAGCGTCCCTTGCAACAACAGCATACACGAAATGGGCAGGCTCTATTTCATATGGGTTCCGCCCGTGCTTCTTGGCAGTTTCCCGGATTTTTTCAAGATTTTCCCTATACTCCTCAGGCTGCAGGTTCGCTGGTAACCATCCATCACCATAGAGGGCAACCATTTCCATGGTTTTAGGCGAGCTTGCGGCAATGAACAGTGGAACAGTGGACTTATAACGGGTTTCAGATATGGGAACAGCAGGTTTGGGCTGTATGAAAGCCTTCTGCAGCTTGTAATATTTCCCATCAAAGTCAACAAAGTCCTCAGTGAAAAGCCTTCGTATGATTTGAACAGCCTCCAGGGTTCGCGCTAAAGGCTTATCATATGCTATGCCGAAGGGTACAAGGTTCATTGCCTCACCTACGCCTATCCCTAGGATGGCCCGACCATTAGACAGAACGTCGCATGTCGCTGCCATCTGAGCCAAAGCTGCGGGATGATGCCTGTAGGTGTCGCTTACTCCAGTAGCCAGCTTGATCTTCTTTGTGTAAACTGCCAGGGCGCAAAGAGTGCCCCAAGCATGTAGAGCGTCCCAACGTCTAACACCTGTAGCCACCAGATGATCTGGCATCCAATAAGAATCAAAACCTGCTTTTTCTGCAAATATGGCGACGTCACGAATAATTTCCCATGGATAGTTTGGACACTCTATGCCAAATTTTATTTTTTCGCGGGACATTATTTTATTCACCCTAGATTATGGCTAAGGCTTTTTTAATTCATATGAGATTCTACCGTTAGGCAGATGCACGGGCACAAGCTTTAGGTCCATGCCTACTTGGATCTCGTCATCTTTAATCTCTTTGCTTAAACGCGCGTATACGGTAACACCTTCCTCTAGCTGAGCCACTGCGATTGTGTAGGGGATATCGTCTTCAAAGCCTGATGGGGCAAAGTAAAGGGTAGTATAAGTTATTAGTTTGCATTTCCCGCTAAGCTCCTCCCAAACCATGTCGCTTGAGAGATCATGGGGGCAGTCAGCTCTTGGTGGGAAATAGAGTTTTCCGCACCTTTTGCATCGGGTTGCCATTATTTTATTGTTTTCTAAGTGTTTGATGAAATCGGAGACCTTCGTTTCAGAAATATAGCTTATTTTTCCAAACATGCTAAAACTCATGCTTTTCACCTTCGGAGAATTATAACGTTTGCATATACGCCAACTCCTCCCACATTATGGACTAAACCTATCTCGGCGCCGTCCACTTGAACCTTGCCAGCTTCGCCTTGAAGCTGAAGCACGATGGTTCTGATTTGAGAGCCGCCTGTCGCGCCTATTGGGTGCCCCTTGGAAAGCAATCCGCCATCAACATTCACAGGTATTTTGCCCCCAATATAAGTCTGAGATTCTTCTATCAGCTTGCCTCCTTCACCAGGTTTGCAGAAGCCTAGGTTTTCATAAGCCATTATTTCGGCGATGGTGAAGCAGTCATGCACTTCAGCTACATCAACATCATCGGGTCCTATACCAGCCATCTTATATGCCTGTCTTGCAGCTTCAACCGCGCATGTAAGCCCTGTGAAGTTTGTTCTACCTGTGGTTGAAAGGGTGTCGGTTGCAGATCCTACACCAGCCACCCAAACAGGAGTATCCGTTATTTTCTTGGCCTTTTCCTCACTTGCCAGTATAACACACGACGCGCCATCAGCATTTGCACAGCAGTCATAAAGCTTAAGGGGACTTGATATAACCCTTGCAGATAAACACTCCTCTAACGTGAGTACTCTCTGGAACATGGCCAGCGGGTTCAAAACAGAGTATTTACCGCTTTTAACCCTAACCTTTGCCAGCTGCTCTTCAGTAGTTCCGTACTTTTGCATGTGCGCACGAGCATATAGGGCATAGCCGGCTGGCATCATGCTGCCGAAGGGCGTCTCCCATTGGATGTCAGCGCCCCTTCCCATTCTCTCCTGAACTTCTGCCGAAGAAAGCTCCGACATCTTCTGAAAACCAATAACAGCCACAACATCATGAAGCCCAGACTTTATGAAGCTGTATGCGATCCTAAATCCTGTGGTGCTTGAGGAGCAAAGGGACTCGGCATAAAACGTGGGCTTCGGGGTTAAACCCAAATACTCAGATATTAGACTTGATGGGCTTCGTTGCTTGTCATATTCTGGAGCTGAGCAAACAATAGATGCGTCGATCTCCTTGGAAGTGAGGTTTATGTCCTCAACGGCGTCTTTGAAGGCTTCGAAACATAATTCGCGTATGCCCATTCCACAGTTTCTGGTGAAAGGTGTCTGGCCAACCCCTACTACGGCAACACGTGTACTCATATTCATGCCCCTGTTCGTGAAAATAGGCTTTATAATGTAAAATATTTAAACCTTTAAATTATATGCATTCTTGAAAGAAAAAAAGCTTCAAATAATAAAGGTTTAAAAATTCTTTTGGCATTATGCTAGTTAAAAGGGCATGGCAAAGTGGATAGTATATGCGCTTGCTTCCAAAAATTAGGCCTAAAATGTCTATTGAGGCTGAGGTTATAACCCCCGACATTTTTGCTGGGAAAAGTCTCGATGAGATTGCTAACTTGCCAGTTTGGGAGGGGAGGGAGAAGAGGCGGCTCAGCGATTTTTTTGATGTGGAAGGCGAAAATGCACCGAACCCTGAAAATGTGAAAATAACAATCGATGGCGATGCATCGTGGGTAAAATATATCGGTGCAAAAATGAAGGCTGGAGAAATTGTGGTGAAAGGAAATGTTGGCATGCATACTGGAGAGGATATGAGAGGAGGACGCATTATTGTAGAAGGCTGCGCCGACTCTTTCACAGCGCTTTCCATTAGAGGGGGAGAGATTATCATAAAGGGATCTGCAAAAGATTACTTGGGAGCTGCCCCAAGAGGAGAATGGAGGGGGATGAGGGGGGGACGCATAGTTGTAGAAGGTAATGTTGGGAGGGAGGCAGGCGCCTGGATGATTGGAGGGTTAATACACATAAAGGGCAATGTGGGTCAATTTGTGGGGGTCCATATGAGGGAAGGCACAATTGTTATCGATGGAAACGCAGGTGCAAGGGCTGGAGCTCAAATGATGGGTGGGAGAATAATAATTCTTGGAAAGCTTGAAGAATTGCTTCCAGGTTTTATTTATAAAGACACTGTTGATTTCGTAGAAATTGAGGGTACAAGGATTGATGGACCCTTTGCAAGGTTTATAGGAGATCTGACCGAGGGCGGGGAGGGAAATCTTTTACTGCTCAGCGAAAATAATCAGCATCTGCTGAAGACCAAATAATGCTTCTAATCCACAAAAAGGTTTTATAGAGAAAAAATGCTTGAATTTACCTTCTTAAGCCAACATATAGGCAAAGCTAGAGGATATATCCTTGGGAACTCTAAATGTGATCCTGATTACTGGACGCACAATTTCACAGGGGATCACTCGGGAAGGTAAAAAGAAATTAAGGGAGTATATGGAAAGCGCGGCGATTTCTGAAATGGATCCTGAAGATCTTGCAAAGTTAGGAGTAAAGGATGGAGACACTATTAGGGTTAAAACTAGCCATGGATCAGTTGTGGTTCGTGCAAAGGCTTCAACCCAAGCTCCCCATCCTGGGATAATTTTTATCCCTTTGGGGCCTTGGGCAAACGAGGTCATAGGAAGCGACAGCGACAGCGTTGGCATGCCTACATTTAAGAGCATATTCGCGGAAGTTGAAGCAGCACCAGGAGAACAGGTTCTCAATGCGCTGGATATTATAAAGAGGAGGAAAATGTGATGCCGACCGTTGTAACGGATGTTGTTTGCCCTTATTGTGGATGCTTATGTGATGACTTAGAAGTTGTTATAGAAAACAACAAAATTATCGAAACACGCTCCAACTGTGAGTTAGGAACGAAAAGGTTTATGGAAATAGACACCCAAGCAAGGCTTAAGGCGCCTAAGGTAAGGGTTAAAGGAGAGTTAAGAGAAGCTACATTGGACGAAGCCGTTCAAAAAGCCGCCGAAATTCTTGTTAAAGCTAAAAGGCCACTACTCTATGGATGGAGTTGCACAGAATGCGAAGCCATAAGGGTAGGTGTGCAGCTGGCGGAAGAGTTAGGGGGCATAATTGATAACACCACCACCGTCTGCCATGGTCCCACAACGTTGGCGTTGCAAGAGGTAGGAATTTCGACATGTACGTTAGGGGAGATAAAGAACAGGGCGGACATGGTCATATATTGGGGATGCAACCCCATGCATGCTCATCCCCGCCACATAAGCCGCTACACAACTTTCCCGAAGGGTTTCTTCAGGGAAAGAGGCCAAGAAAATAGAACTCTCGTGGTTGTCGATGTCAGATATACAGATACAGCGAAGCTGGCAAAATTCTTCCTGCAGATCAAACCAAACTATGATTATGAGCTGATCAGCGCCCTTAGGTTAGCGATAAGGGGTCATAAACTGCCCGAAAATGTAGGCGGAGTCCCCCGTGAGAAAATAGAGGAAATAGCTAAACTCATGAAGACAAGTCAGTTTGTTGCAATATTTTTTGGTCTTGGGGTGACGATGAGCGGGGCCAAAAACAGAACCATTGACAACATTTTATCACTTACACGTGACCTGCACATGTTCACCAAGTGTGTTATAATGCCTATGAGGGGGCATTATAACGTAGAGGGCTTCAATGAAGTTGTAACATGGGAAACGGGCTTTCCATATGCTGTAGACTTTAGCAGAGGATATCCAAGGTATAACCCTGGAGAAACCTCAGCAATAGAGGCCGTAACGAGGGGAGATGTTGATGCAGCTTTGATAGTGGCATCTGATCCAATAGCCCATTTCCCCAAGGAAACCACAAGGCAGCTTATGAGCATACCTGTAGTCGCGATTGATTCTCATGAAAGCCTAACAACAGAGATTGCGGATGTTGCAATTCCAGCAGCCATAGCGGGAATAGAAGTGGACGGAACAGCCTATAGAATGGATCATGTTCCAATAAGGCTTAAGAAAGTAATAGATCCGCCAAAGGGCGTCCTGCCTGATAGGGAGATTTTACTTAGAATCCTTGAAAAAGTAAGGGAGATGAAGGCGGCAGCTTGATGAAGCCTTTAATTATAAAGAATGGCTATGTCTACGACCCCCTCAATGGGATAAACGGGGAAAGAATGGACATAGCCATAAAGGATGGGAAGATCGTTGAAGACAGAGAGATAAACCAAGCCGAGGCTGAGGTTATAGACGCGACAAATAAGGTTGTTATGCCCGGAGGCATAGATATTCACACGCATGTGGCGGGATACGCAATAAACTCTGGCCGCCTATACAGGCCTGAGGATGGGCATATTCTACTTGAACCTAGAGGTTCGGTATGTCGATCAGGAGCTGGCTATAGTGTGCCGTCCACCTTTATTACTGGATATAGATATGCAAGGATGGGGTATACAATGTTATGCGAGCCGGCAATGCCGCCGTTGCTTGCCCGCCACACCCATGAGGAGCTAAACGACATACCAATAGTTGATACTGCCGCGTTTACTCTGCTGGGAAATAATTGGATTGTAATGCAATACCTTAAAAAGGGCGAATATGAGAAATGCGCCGCCTTTGTAGCTTGGATGCTTCGCGCCACAAAGGGATATACAATAAAACTCGTCAATCCAGGCGGCGTAGAGGCGTGGGCGTGGAGAAGCAATGTTAAAAACCTAAAGGATCCAGTTCCCCATTTTGGAATAACCCCAGCAGAGATCATAAGGGGACTTAGCATTGTAAATGAGATAATTAGGCTTCCACATTCAATTCACCTACACACTAACCAGCTTGGCGTTCCAGGAAACTTTAGCATCACAATGGAAACCTTCGAACTTACAAGGGACATAAAGGCTAACCCGTTCAAAGGCAAGCGGCAACAGTCTATACATGTAACCCATGCACAATTTTCCTCCTATGGCGGAGACTCGTGGAAAACTTTTGAATCAAAGGCGGAAGAAATTGCCAAGTACATCAACACCCATTCCCATGTCACAATCGATATTGGACAGGTTATACCTGGGGAGACGACAACCATGACGGCTGACGGGCCTCTCGAATATAACCTGCATTATTTGAATTCCTTGAAATGGATAAACCATGGAATAGAGTTGGAGACGGGCGGCGGACTTGTGCCCTTCATCTATAGCAGAGCAAATCCTGTTCATTCTGTCCAGTGGGCTGTGGGATTAGAACTAGCCCTACTGATAGAAAATCCATTCCAAGTTTACTTAAGCACAGATCATCCTAACGCTGGCCCCTTCATAAGATACCCGAAAATAATCAGTTGGCTAATGAGCAAAAAAGCTAGGGAAAAAGAGATTCAGGAACTCCACCCTGCAATAGGCAAGCGTGCAACTATAATGTCAATAGATAGGGAGTATTCACTTTACGACATAGCCACAGTTACTAGGTCTGGACAAGCTTTGGCATTGGGCATTAGCGATGTTAAGGGCCACTTAGGAGTCGGCGCCGATGCCGATGTTGCCATATATGATCTGGATCCAAATAATATTGCACCAAACATGATTGAAAAGGCTTTCTCAAGGGCAATTTACACCATCAAAGGCGGGGAAATAGTGGTGAAAAATGGAGAGGTTGTTAAGGAATTTGTTGGCAAACGCTTTTGGGTTAACCCAAAAGTTAACGAAAACCTTGAGCGCACAATGCTCAGGGAGATACGGCGAACTTTCGTGCAATATTACACTGTGAACATGGCCAACTTTCCAGTGCAAGATGTTTATGTGCCCTTATCCGCTGAGATTAAAATAGATTCAACGGCTATATCATAGGAGGAAAGAGAATGGCGAAATGCACCTACGTATACGCAAATGTCTTTGATTCAAGAACAGCGGAGAAGGTGCGGCTGGGAGAGAATGTGCGGGTATTCCCAATAGGCAGAACTTCAATATTGGTTAGGGTGCTTAATGGAGAAGATGCCCAAAGGATAGTGAGGAGAATACCCGGTGTTAGGAAAATTGTATTACAGTTTGATATAGATAATGATTTATGCATTGGCTGCTACAATTGCGTTGCTGCATGTCCAGGCAACACAATCAATGAACTTGTTACCAATTGGGATGAGCCTATAACCACTGACATGTTTGTCTTGAGAATAATTAATGGAGATCTCGCGGCAAACAGGGTAGATAAATGTAGGAGAGTTACAGGGGATAAAAATTGTCAAACTTGCATGCTGGCATGTCCATTTAAGGCCGTAAATGTTAAGAGTTACTAGCTCTTCTTGCGGTCCACGAAGCTTCTGCAAGTTCCCCTGCGTTCCAACATAATTTCTTCCGTGCACCTGTTTACAAGCGTTATTGCACTTTCCGGGCAAAGACTGACGCATATGCCGCATCCATAGCAGTTTTTATCTGTTATGTTAACCTTAGCCTCCTCTGGAACAACCTTGAACACTTCATGCAAACAGAATTCTTCACAGCGAATGCATTCTTTAGGCCTGCATAAGTTCTTGTCGATGACTGGCATGCATTCTGCCCCAAATTCGCTTGGAGGCTTAAATGGATTATCTGACAGGAATTGTTCCTTAACCCTTGATAGAGCTTTGCCTAGGAAATCATCGATTCTCCCGTAGCCTTTGCTATCCATCCATGCTTCAAGTCCTCCGATTACGTTTTCTATCTGCTTGTAACCATTCTTCTGTATTCCATAGCATAGACTTACGGCGCTACAGCCCATGAGCAAGTATTGTATAACATCCTCAGATTCAATTGCATGGTCAAGTGCAACCAAGTTAACGCTGGGATACGAGTGCTTAATATTTGCGGCAAGTCCAAGGCATACAGGCAACATGGACCTTCCAAACATGACATTGGTTGGCCAATTGAAAGCAAATGGCTCTTCAAGCTCTATGTCAACAAGCATGCCCTCAGGCATTTGGGTATAGAGACTAAGAGAGTTTACATGTGCCTTCGTCAAAGCCTCGACAAGTTGAGCATCGTATCTCCATGTGTTAACCCTGGCTATAACAGGGACCCCTACCTCTTTTTTCACGGATTCTACAACCTTCAACGCATTCTTCTTATCCAGATTTAGCGTGTATAATTCTAACGCATCCGCATGTGATGCCAGCTCAGCTGAGGATTTCAATGTCCGATCAATATCCTGGGACGCAAGGACGCTTACGATGAGAGGAACCTCCGCGCTAGCGCACACTTTCTTCATAGATGAAACATACTTCAATGCATCTCCAAGGGGCACTGCTGAAAATTCAGCTGCTGTCAAGAACATGTCAAGGTCTGGAAACACAGACTGGGTGCTAACCACGTACGGTTTCGGCCTAAAAATGTTCTTCTCCTGATCATTGTATGTTGGAGTTATTACACCGCCAACCCCATGTTTAAGACATTTTTCCAACATCTCATCGTATTCGCTGACCAGAGTTGGACCAGCCAATATGGGGTTCTTAAATGTTAATCCATCCAATTTCACTGTTAAGTCAGCCATCTTCCATCACCCTTTAACCTCATATGGTGCCTGGTCATCACTGTCCTTGGGCCATTTAATACAGCGGATAGGCCCTATTCTAGGTCCAGTCCATTTCCTATAGCAGTGGTTGCCATACTCGCATGTTATTATTTCATTCCACCGACCAAGCCTAGCCTTCAATGGCCACTCTGGATCGCATACAAGTGGTCTGCATAATCCTATAAGATCAGCCTTCTCTGATCTCAGTATATCCTCTGCAATGTCAGGTGTTGGGATTTTTCCAGCGGTCATCACTGGAATGTTGTATCCGGCCTCTCTAAGGGCTTTTTTAATGGCTTCAGCTAAATAGACATTTACAGAATTGGGCATCCAATACCACGGAAAACTCCGCTGGCCACTGTATCCGGAGTAGGGGTCTGGAACCCCTGGTTGGGTTTCTGTTCTTCCATGGAAAACTGTAGCGTCTTCAAATTTGCCTCCGCATGAAATGCTAAGATAATCTAGTCCCTCTTCAGCCAGCCTTATAGCGATTGGTATGGAGTCCAGCAACGTGTTGCCGCCCGATATGAACTCATCACCGTTTATCCTGGCGCCTACAACAAAATCTTTTCCAACAGCTTCTCTCACGGCCCTAAGAACTTCTATTGGAAATCTTAATCGCCCTTCAAGAGTTCGCCCATACATGTCGGTTCTCTTGTTGCTTAGCCTAGAAAGCAACGAAGCCATTGTGTAGGCATGGGCGTAATGGAGTTCAACGCCGTCAAATCCGGCCTGCTTAGCCCTTAAGGCACCAGCAACAAATTGGGATTTTATAACTTTAAAGTCGTCATATGTCAAATCTTCAACCTTCTGCCTATATCCTGAACGGGACAGCTTTAGGAAGTGTGTAAGTTGCACAAACAGCTTGGTTTTAGTTTCCGAGTGAATCAGATCGGCTAACTCTTTAAGCCCAGGCACATATTCATCTGAGTTTATCCGACAGACATCTCCACTTTTGCTGGGGGTAACAGCAACTCCGCCTAATATTATCAATCCAAGTCCAGCACGTGCCCTTCGAAGATTGAATCTTTTAAACAGATCGCTGACAAAACCTCCTGGAGTCATCTCCAGGTCTGTGGGGGCGAAGGCTATGCGGTTTTCAAGTTTCACAGGGCCAACATCAATAGGCGAGAATAGCATCATTTCACTTGGAGAAAATTCTCTGCTTTTTTCCATAACATCAACCCCGATGCAGAATCAACTTTTTAAATTCAATTCCTATTTAAGGATTTTGGGAATATGGACCGAGACACCTAGAAGCCAATTTTACATTGCCCTTTCAGGATGACGATTAATGGAAAACAATATATACTGTTTAGATCAAGTGATACCTTCTGCTTAAAAGGGTGTGTTGTTTGACTGCTGAAGAAGTTGTGAAAACGGATTGTGCCATGTGCTATCACAGCTGCGGGCTCAATGTATATGTTAGGGACGGCAAAATCGTAAAGGTTGAGGGCATGTCTGAACATCCCCTAAATCAAGGGGAAATATGCCCAAGGGCGCAGTCTATCCCAAGCTTTGTATATGCGCCTGATAGGCTAAAGTATCCAATGGAGCGAACTGAAAGCGGATGGAAAAGGATAACATGGAATGAGGCGTTAGATAAGATAGCCGCTAAGTTGACCGAAATCAAGGAAAAGTATGGACCGGAAGCCTTGGCTGTTTTCTGCGGTTCAGTGGGTGTTGAAAATCTTGAGCTGTCGACCTTCGCACATGAATTCTTAGCAGCCTATGGTTCACCCAACTATATCTCAGTTGAAAGCATATGCTTCCGCGCCAGAATTTTGGCTAGAATGATGACCTTTGGAATGTATCCCGTTGAAGAGCCTGAAAAGGCCCGATGTGTTGTGCTTTGGGGCCATAATCCAGACAGCTCTAACATGCCCTTGGCCAATTATCTATATAAGGCCGTGGAGGACCCGAGTTTCAAGCTCATTGTAGTTGATCCTAGAAGAACCCCGTTAGCGAAAAGGGGACTGCATCTTCAGATAAAGCCGGGCACAGACTGCTTCTTGGCCCTAGCGGCAATCAATGTAATTATTAATGAGGGGCTTTATGACGCAGACTTTGTTAAGAATTGGACCTTAGGCTTTGACAAGCTGACGGAACATGTTAAAAACTATGCTCCAGAGAAAGTTGAGGACATATGCGGAGTGCCCGCGAGCGATATTAAAAAGTTTGCACGGATCTATGCAGGAACGAAGCCCGCATGCATCGTTCAAGGCATTAATACCCTCGACCAGACGATAAACGGTATACAAAATTCCAGAGCCCTCGCAATAATGCAAGCCATCACAGGCAACATCCAAACTCCCGGAGGGTGGACCAGAGTTCCAAGGCTACGCTTTGGCGTTAAACTTTCCCTTATAGGTAAACCCATGGGAGCAGATGACTACCCGCTATTCTTTGAAATATGGGGGAGAAAGTCAGCGTTCGGACAAGCAATGCTTTTCCCGGATATGGTGCTAACTGGCAAGCCTTACCCTGTTAAGGCGCTAATAGTGACTGGGGGTAACCCGGCCCTTACAATGCCGGAGTCTAAAAAGTTCCAAGAGGCCCTCAGAAAGCTAGAGTTCTTGGTTGTCATCGACCTTTTCATGAGCGAAACCGCTGAATTAGCACATATAGTCCTTCCGGCCTGCAGCTTCCTCGAAAAAACGGGGATCGCATACGATTATGGAGTGTGTCATGGAATACCATACGTTCTGCTACGCAAGAAGGTTATAGAACCTGTGGGAGAAAGCTGGCCGGAGTGGAAATTCTGGACAGAGTTAGGGCGCCGAATGGGATATGGTGATCGCTTCCCATGGAATTCAGACGAGGACGTGGTTAAGTATCAGCTTGAGGGTACAGGAATAACGCTTGAAGATCTTAAAGCCCATCCCTCAGGATTCTTCTTCACCGAGAAGGAATATGGTATAAAGGGCTTCGGAACACCTTCAGGCAAAATAGAAATCTACTCGGAAACCTTAGAAAAATATGGCTATGACCCCTTGCCAACACCACGAGATTCGCCCTATGGGATATTCGCCGAAACCGAAGCTACGAAGGATTATCCGTTGATTCTGACAACAGGTGCAAGAGCGATTGAGTACACTCACACCCAGATGCGTAACATCCCACAGCTCCGCGCCATATTACCTAACGCCCTAGCGGAGATTCATCCAAGCACAGCTGCAAAGTATGGAGTAGCTGACGGAGAATTTGTCTTCGTCGAAACTAAGAAAGGTAAAATAAAAATAAAGGTCAAATGCTCGGAGGATATCATGCCCGGGGTGATTTCAATACCTCATGGGTGGGCGCAGGCGAACGTTAACATTTTAACAGACATAAGTGTAAGGGACCCAATATCCGGATACCCGGAGCTTAAGGCATTACGTTGCAGAATAAAGAAAATAGAATAGATAAGATCAGCTGAGCTTAAAAGAGGTATAAATCGATGAGTTTCAGTTTCAAAAACATAATACTTGAGAGTGACAAAGGATGCGCAATAATTACAATCAATAGACCGCCATATAACATACTTAATCTGGAAACTCTTCTTGAACTTAACACTGCCCTGGAGAAGGCTAAAAACGACGATTCCATATTTGTTATACTTATCAGAAGCGCTGGCGAAAAGGCCTTTTGCACAGGATTGGACGTGAGGGACCACTTCCCCGACAGAATCAACGATGCACTTAACGCCTTTAACAAAATTTTCTACACCCTTAAAGAAATTGATAAGCCTACGATCGCTGTTGTTAGAGGCTACGCTTTAGGAGGGGGATGCGAGCTTGCCATTGGCTGCGATATGATAATAGCCTCTGAAGATGCTAAGTTCGGACTTCCGGAGATAAATGTGGGCTCAATGCCGCCGGTAGCGCAGGTGCTTCTGCCCCGTATGATTGGAAGGAAAAGGGCCTTAGAGCTTATATTAACTGGAGACATGATTAGCGCCGCTGAGGCTGAGCGCATCGGCCTAATTAATAAAGTTGTGCCGACGGAGAAGCTAGATGAAACTGCGAAAGAATTTGTTGAGAAGCTGAAAGGCAAAAGTCCATTAGTGCTTAAAATTGCACGGAGAGCCATCTATGAAGCTATGGAGGAAGGCTTTGAAGCGGCTTTAAGAAGGGTTACGGAGATATACCTTAACTCGCTCATAAAAACGGAAGATGCGGTTGAGGGCTTGAAGGCTTTTATGGAAAAAAGGAAGCCGAATTGGAGGGGCAGATAGTCTAAAAGTCCGGAACCAAAACTACACGCTTTGCCAGTTTCCCTTGATGCGCCGCCTCGAAAACTTCTTTAATTTGACTCATCGGCCTTAACTCAGTGAAAGGTCTAATTTGAATAGTGCCCTTTAACACCATCTCTAGAACCTTGGGGTAATATTTTGGAAGACATCCCCAAGTGCCAATAATATCAGCATCTAAAGCCATCAACCTTGATAGGCTAAACTCATTTTTATGCGGCCCATAACCTATAACAATCAGTTTCCCTATGAAGGATAGGAGGTTTAGGGCTATAGCCTGTCCGACAGGCGTACCCGTAGCTTCGAAAATTATCCAGCCGTAGTGGCTTGGCAGCCCATGGGTCTTACATATTTCCCTAAACTCGTTTCGCACGTCACCTTCGGTTTTGCCAGCGGAATTTATGACGAAATCGGCGCCATACTTCAGTGCCCTCTCAAGCTTCTCAGGATTACGTCCTATGCCAATAACTGTTTTAGCGCCGAAGGCCTTAGCCATTTGCGCCACATAACAACCAACACCGCCTGTTACACCTACAACTACGACGTTATCTCCGGGTTTTAATCCAGCTCTAACACAGGCTTGATATGGCGTTGTAACAGCATCGGCTATAACGGCAAGCTCGGCCAATTGGAAATCCCCACGATTTTCAATTATGCAGAGGTCCTCAGCTGGGACGGGAATGTGACTTGCGAAACCGCCATATATACCCAGACTATTTCCAGGCATCTTTTGATTTAGACATCGATTACCCCGCCCGGCGGCGCATATATCGCATTTATTGCAAGGCATAACGGCTGGAATAATGACTTCTTTGCCAATTAGCCGCTCTTCTCCAGCCACAACCACGCCGCTTATCTCATGTCCAAGCGTCAGAGGAGGCTTTGAAACTGTTGGGACACCATCATAGAAATATCCAATATCTGTATGGCATACTCCGCAGCCAGCTACTTCAACTAAAACCTCTCCAGGCTTAAGGGGTGGCACTGGAATTTCGGTTTTTTCAAGTCTTCCCTCAATAACATTGCCTGTTTGCGGATCCTTAGACCATGGTTGCACCATTTGCCAGGTCTTTATTTTGTCAGGAATTCGCATTCGCCTATTCCACCTTCTTTTTACACTTTTGATAATACTTCCAAGTTTCAGCTTATAAAATATGCGTAGGCATAATTCCCGGTTCAAGTAAGTCTTAAATAGCGCCATCTCCAGCACTAGAATTCTAACTGGGATGGTGAAAACGTGGGTAGAATTTATGACTGGACGCCGTCAGAGAATCCTAGGGAATGGAAAACAGTGATATACGATCCAAAATGGTACGATTACACTGCATGTATCGCCATAAACAATCCTGACGAGATGAACTCTTATGTTCTGGGAACATTGAAGGAATTATGCGCCGCTTATGAAAAGGCAATGGGAGACGACTCGGTTCAGTTTATATTAATGACTGGCGTTGGCGATAGGGCTTTTTGCACGGGCGGAAACGTTCATGAATACGCGGAAATATACAATAGAAAACCATGGAAGTTTTGGGAGTGGGGAGAATACTATGCTAGAGTTTTTGACCTAATAATGCATTGCGGAAAGCCCGTTATTGCAAGGATAAACGGCGTTGTAGCTGGGGGAGGTTGGGAGTTTGTTTCATGCTGCGATCTTGCCATCGCTGTGGATTATGCAAGGTTCATTTCGCCAGGTCCGAGGGTAGGCATGACGTCTATTGGTGGTCTTTCCCAGTGGCTTCCGCTGCATATGAGCATAAAGAAGGCCGCTGAGATGGTTATGCTCAGCACCGAAATGAACGCTGAGGAAGCGCTAAGATGGGGCATCGTTAATGCGGTGGTTCCCAAAGAAAAACTTGACGAAAAAATTAAGGAATACATTGACAGGATGAAGACGCTGTCTGCATCAAGTCTCTGGTATTATAAAGTTCACCTTAACTGGTGGAAAGAGCTTGTTTGGCGCCTAACTTGGGAGCATGGAAAAGCCTGGTTCTCACTTAACATAGGATCCGCTGAGCCATCAGAGGGGATGTGGGCGTTTAAGACGAAGAAGAAAGCGGAAATGGATAAGATCCGCGCCTTTATTGCCGCGGGCGGCGACCCTAGAGTACCCCATGGCCCCTTCAGACTGAAATGTGGCAAATGCGGAGCAGAGTATCTGCCAGAAAAATCTGTTTATTGTCTGAGGTGCGGGGCGAAGCTGGAGAAAACCGAATAAGCAGTATCCAACCTCTTTTTTTAATATCAATTCCGGTTATTATGTAAAATCAGCCTTTTACTGGCCTATTCTTCAGAACTCTTTCTAAAGCATTGATTACGTTCTGCTTACCCATAGCGATTATATAGGGACCAAGCCTCGGGCCATGCGGCACACCCAAGAGGATCATGTACAATGTCTTGAAGAAATCAGCTGGCCTTAAACCGTTTCTTCTCGCGATTTCGAATATGACGCTCTGAATCTTTTCAGCATTCTCCTCGCCTTTTAAAACTTCAGCAAGTTCGCCTATAGCTTTCTCCTCTTCTGGGGGTAGGCTTATTGCCGTCTCTTTTATCTCTTCAAAATCTTTCACCCAATTTGTAGCGTACTCAAACCTCTTCTTAAGCTCATCATCTAGGGATTGATCCTTTCCCAGGTAGCCGTATTCTCGCAACTTTTCGGCAACGAAATCCAGTTTCTTATCCTTAGGTGCAACCTTAACAAGGAATGTTAGCAGGTTATATGGAACATGAATACTTGGTTTCTCTGGAGGTTTTAGACCCCAGCAGTACTCGTAGAGGCCGCGAAGCTTAGCCCATTCCTTTTCATCCTGCAAAGTTTTCCTTCCAAAGTATAAATCCTCAAGATGATCCATTTCATTCATATATAGCGGGATATCAGTTACGTCTATTGTGCGTGTTCCAATAAATCGTTTAAGCAAGAGAAGCATCAGCGATTGGGGTGAACCGTATCTAAACCAAACCTGAGGGGTGAAAACGTTTCCCGCTGACTTTGAGATTTTTCTTCCACTTTTATCAAGAAACATTTCATATTTGGCGTGGGTTGGCGGCTCGTATCCCAGAACCTCCCTTGAGATCCTATCATTGACCCTTACGGAGTCGGCTATGTCCTTTCCATAGGCTTCAAACCTTATATCGAGTGCTCGCCATCTGGCAGCGAATTCGCCTTTCCAGCTGAGTTTGCCCTCTCCACGGGTGATGTCGGCTTCACCTTTAGACCCGCAGCCCTCAATCCATCTGCCCTTGATCTCCATGCCTTCACATACGTAAAGAACCTTATCCTCCTTTGGCAAATATTCCACAGCCTTTGTCGTGTATATCCTTCCACAGTTCTTGCATACAGGGAAGTAGGGCAACACTTCAATGTATCTTTCCTGTCCGACTTCTTCATGGACTATTTCGCCTACCTTCTTGGCATTTTGAAGCAGTGTTCGAATTTCGTTGATTAGCAAGCCTTTTTCATAAGCATCTTTCGCTGAAATGTAACGGTACTCTATGCCGCACTTGTCCATCGCCTCAAGCAAAAGGGAACTCATGTGACCGCCATAGCTTTCATGACATTTAAACGGGTCAGGTATATCGGTTACCGGAAAGCCAAGGTACTTCTCCAAGTCTTTAGGCAGGCCTGCTGGAATCCTACGCAGTCCATCTTTATCGTCGCAGAAGGCGATGAGTTCTGAAGGGTAGCCTTGATCTTTCAAGGCTAAGGTCACAGCATAGGAGCGGGCAGCATCGCCTAGACTTCCTATGTGCGGGAAGCCTGAGGCCCCAAGGCCCATCTCAGTTCTTATCATGTCAAGGCTTCTACCGATTTTTTTCTCCCTTTCAACAATTTTTAGGGCCATTTTGTCGTACCATGTGCCGCGGCCGATTATTTGCTCATCCATCGTCCTAAACCTCTGTGGATATTTGCAAAAGCTCGTGATTAGACTGCGGCAACTTGTTTAACCTTAACTTTTTCTCGGCGCATTATTTCCCTTGCAACCATAACTCCTGATGCAGATGCCTGAACTAGGCCCCTGGTGACCCCGGCGCCATCTCCTATTGTGAACAAGTTTCGTATTTTTGTTTCAAGGTGATTGCTTAGCTCCAATCTTGAGGAGTAGAATTTTACTTCAACGCCATAGAGGAGTGTGTCCCTCGAGTGAATTCCAGGAGCTATTTTGTCTAATGCCTCAAGCATCTCCCTGATATCGGCTAAGTAACGGTAGGGAAGTACAAAGCTCAAGTCCCCGGGCGTTGCGTTCTTAAGAGTTGGCGTCACAACACTTCTAGCAATCCTTTCCGGTGTTGAACGTCTACCAGCCTCTAAATCGCCCAAACGCTGTATCATTATGCCTCCACTAAGGAGGTTTGAAAGTCTCGCCAAGTATTTCCCATAGGCTATAGGCTCCTTAAAGGGTTCTGTGAACGACGTGCTGACAAGGATAGCAAAGTTTGTGTTTTCTGTCCTCCTCTCAGCGTAGCTTTGACCGTTAACCGTTAAAACTCCATTGTAAGATTCAGATATCACTTCGCCATATGGGGCAACACAGAACGTTCTAACCTGATCGTCAAATGACTTGGAGTAATATATGAATTTGGGCTCGTAAAGTGCATTCGTTAACTCCTCCATAACAGCGGCCAAAACCTCAACTCTAACTCCAACATCTACCGGATTATTTAGGGTCCTTAAGCCTAATGCTTGAGCCTCGGTTTTGAGCCACTCAGCTCCACCTCTGCCCGGAGCCACAATAACATATTTTCCAAAGTACTTCTCACCATCAGCTGATTCAACACCCTCGATGGTATCGTTCTTAACCAAAAGGCCCTTAATGTCCTTTCGAAAGACAATATCTATTTTTCCATTTAATTCTTGACGCATTTTACGCAGGGTTTGGGCGCATCGTTCTGTGCCCATATGCCTAATTTTTTGAGGGATAAGCTTTAACCCAGCCAGAGAAGCTCTCCTTTCAATCTCCTCCACTTTTTCGACATCCTCGCCGTAGACGCTGTTTGGTGCCCCAAACTGCAGGTAAATGTTGTCTACGTAATCTATCAGCCCTTTTAGCTCGCTTTCAGCGACATACTGGTTCAGCCAGCCTCCCACTTCCGTAGACAGTGTAAGTTTTCCATCGCTGAAGGCTCCAGCGCCACCCCAGCCGGATAGTAAGTTACATGGCTCGCAATTTTTACATCCAAACCCCCTGCTTGCTGGACACTTGCGCCTGTCTATGTCTGGACCGCGATCAACCATGAGAATTCGAAGGTCTGTTTCCCTTGCTAGTTCCAAGGCTGCAAATATTCCAGCTGGCCCTGCTCCCACGATTATAACATCATGTTTCAAATTACTTAACTCCTCTAGAGCCCAAAACTACATACAGTAACTCAAATATATCTTTAACTAGAGAGCTTAAAGGAGACTAATTGAAAATCACTTCTTGTATGGTATGAGGCATAAAAGCTTCAGAGTTTTCCCGCTGTTATTTTTTAATTGATGTTTCTTGTTTGGCGGTATGAAGATGGCGTCGCCTATCCGGACAAAGCTTTCATTGTGTTCGCTTACGACGGTTCCTTCACCATCAAGTATGAAAATTTCATGTTCCCAGGGATGACTATGGAGTGGCGTGTAGCCTCCTGGCTCTATCTCAAAGAGCCTCATGGCGAAGTTTTCAGCGCCAATTTCCTTAGTTATCAGCCATTTTACCCGCGCTTTGTAGGCACCATCACCTACATTTTCAGCGCTAACTTCGCTACTTTTAATGATCTTCAAGGCGTCCTCCAACCAGCCACATTAGTTTTTAGCGCTAATCCTTTATAGCCTCCAAAATGCTCATAACGTTCCAAAGCTTCACCCTTGTGTATGGAGGCATGTTGGGATCTTGAAGTATATCATCCAGAAGGGATATGGCGTTTGATGCTCTAACTGCCGGCGTGAATTCTGTTGACTGTAAAGCCTCTATGGAGTCTTTGGCAGCCCTTCTAATATTACGCGGAGTGGTCGTATCTTCTGAAACTTCGGTTAAAACAGCTATTGCCTGCTTCATTCTTTCCTCATACTCCATCATCTTCTTCTTACTGACCAACAGCCGTCACCACCTAATTCCAGACGAAGCCAAGTTATATAGGCTTTTACACTTATATTTATTTGAGGCTTTGAAATGTCGCAGGAGAAGGGCAATAAAGAGCATGTTATAAAAAGAATGGCTGATTTGCTACGTCGGGGGGCAACCCTCACCGACTTGGCATGCCCTGCATGCGCTTCACCATTATTCAGGCTTAAAAGCGGCGAGTTATGGTGTGAAGCGTGTGAAAAGAAGGTTATAGTTGTCGCAGAAGGGGAGGATGTTGCAAAGGTGACAGAGGCGATGACCCTTAAAACTCTAGAGACAACCTTGCTTTCCAAAATACAGGAGATACAGGACAGAATTCGACGTGAAACAAACGTAGATGAACTGCAAAAGCTTAGTGCAGCCCTCTCTGAGCTTTTAGAAAGTCTGGAAAGGATAAGGAGAACAAAAAGATCGTAGGCGAGGCTATTTGCTTGGATTTTACGCGAATTTCCCGCCTTACGCTCATAGAGTTGAACGCTTTGCCATAGCGGTTTCAAACAGAAAATTTCAACAAATGTTAGTTCAGACACTTTATAAAATAAACGGGAAAGTCTTCAAATTTGAAGAGGTCGCAAAACCCCCGATTTCCAATTGCTCCGTTATATTTGAGTTTGGGGTAGCTGATGGGGATGGCTTTAATTACCTGGATCTCGAGGAGCTGAACAGGGTTATGGAGGTTGTACGCAAAAAACCTCTACAAATAATGGATTTCTTCTGTGCAGTGCGATATTACAGTGAGAAAAATGGAAAGAAGACTCATTTGAAATTTGATTATTACATGATCCGGCTAATTTTTAGTGAAAGCCGCGTGGAATTCTATACTTTTCATGAAAGGGGATTGGGGCACCTTCTCCCAGAGGACATCATCAACCTTATTGTTGCAAGGGTCAACGAAGTTTCCTCTAGAAAGGTCCTTAAGAGAATTGAATGACACTTATACCCCTTTACTCAGGTAGTTCAAGCTTATTGATAGGATTTCATCCGCCACAGCTTTTTCAGCCTTGTTGCCGTCAACCCTACAAAGTTCTCCGCTTTCAACGAGTTTCAAGTAAACCTCCCGAACCCTCCGCTGAGTTTCAATGTTTTCCATTAAAGACTTTTTAGGCTTCAATCTCTGAACCACGATCTC
>CAZAPQ010000078.1:0-2404 GCA_964487415.1 uncultured Candidatus Bathyarchaeia archaeon
ACATTCCGCCATATTTTCCAAATCTGCCCCTCTCCAAAGTCTTTAACCTCCATAAATTCTAACGCCGCCATAATCATCCTCTAAGGCTACGGATTTAGCCTCCCTTATAAAGGCCTCCACCTTTTTCGGATCTTTAACTCCCGGCCTCGATTCAACACCCGTGGAGACATCTACTGCATAGGGTCTAACGGTGCAAATGGCCCTTCCAACGTTTTCAGAGTTTAAACCCCCCGCCAATATAAGGGGTTTCGGATAAACCGCCTCTCTAATATGCCGGCTTAAATTCCAATCATGGGCCATTCCAGTTCCGCCATGCTTTCCAGCCACATAAGTATCCACCAGCAACGCGTCAAAAAACTTGGATTCATCTACAACTTTATCTGACATTCCTGGACATTCAATGGCTGCAGCTCTAATTAAACAAACGTTGGGAAACCGATTTCTTAGGGCAAGGAACTGTTGAACGCCATTTCCATGTATCTGGATTGCATCCGGCTTTAGTCGACTATAAAGCTGCACGATTTCATCCAGACTTTTAGGCACCATCACCAGCACGCTTTTTACATAGCTTGGAACCATTCCAATAAGCCTCTCAGCTCTTTCAAGGGTTAGATTCCTCGGCGAACATGATGCTCCAACAACAAAGCCCACAGCATCAGCGCCCAGACTGCAGACCATCTGCAAATCCTCTTCACGGGTTATCCCGCAGATTTTAACCTTAACGGTTCTCATAGGGCCATCACAAGCTCCCGAACCTTATCTTCCAAGTTATCAGCCTTCATTAAAGCTGAACCTACAAGAAATGCATGGGCGCCGCAGCTGCGAAGGAAGCGTACGTCCTCAGGGGTTTGGATTCCACTTTCACTTACGACAATTTTGCCGCAGCTGTTAAGGCGCGATAGAACCCTCCGCGTAGTCTCCAAGTTCACCCTTAGAGTTTTCAAATCCCTGTTGTTCACACCTACAAGGTCTGCATCCGCCTTCAAAGCTCTAAGGAACTCTCCCCTGTCATGGGCTTCAAGGAGAACCTCGAGACCCCTTGAATGGGCAAGCTCAATCATTTCCTCAAGCGAGCATCTCGCATACCCGCGCTTGAAAATCGCAGGAATCAGCAGCACCGCATCAGCACCGAAAACAGCTGCAGCCTCTATCTGAGCCGGGTCGACGATGATGTCCTTCATTAAAACTGGAATGTTTACATGCCTTTTTACAGTGGCTAAGGCTGCAAGTGAACCCCCAAAATATTTGGGTTCCGTGAGAACTGAAATTCCAACAGCTCCTCCCCGCTCCATGGTCCTGGCCACTTCCTCAAAACTTGTTATATGCCTTATCACACCGCCTGCTGGTGAGGCGGGCTTTATTTCGGCTATAATAGGCGCATGTTCACAGTTAACTATAGAATCCCTTAGACTTAACATGCCCTTGCAGGGGCGCCTCCCAGATTCAGCCCTATAATATCCGCTCTCAACGGTTTCCAATGCTTCCCTCGCAAGGGCGTCGAGGAAATCAGCCATATCTAACTTCAAACTCCTCAATTTTGGATGGGTTGCTCCCCTCATAGAACTTAATTAATCCCTTAAGCTTCTCGTAGGCTTTTCCGCTTTCTATGGATTCCTGGGCAAGTTCAATAGCATAGGCGAAATCATCCGCTTCTCCGCCCACAATTATGCCTGCGGCGGCGTTAGCAACAACCATGTCCCTTTTTGCATCACCCTTCCCAGTTAGCCCATAAAGGATCTTGAAAAGGATTTCAGCGCTTTCTTCAGGGCTTGTTCCGGCTATATCCCGCGCGGAAGCCCTTTTAAAGCCTAGATCCTCAGGCCTCATCTTAAAAGTTTTAATTTCTCCATTCCTAAGCCACGATGTTAGGGTTTCACCGATAACTGAAATTTCGTCCAGCCCGTCTAAACCATGGACAACCATGGCCTCTTCAGCATTTAAGTTTCTAAGCACATGAGCCATCTTCTCAACTAACGAGCAGTCATAAACGCCTAAAACTTGAGCTTTAGCCGAAGCTGGATTTGTCAGCGGCCCCAGGATATTGAAAACCGTTCTGATGCCAATTTCCCTTCTAGGTCCAGCTGTATGCTTCATGGCCGGGTGGAATGCTGGAGCAAGCATGAAGCCTATGCCGATCTCTTCAATTGCCCTCTCTACGGTTTCAGGCTTCACATTCAAGTTTAAGCCCAAGCTTTCTAGAACGTCAGCGCTTCCGCTTTTGCTTGTAACTGATCTATTGCCATGCTTGGCCACGGGAACCCCAGCTCCGGCGATGATGAACGCCGCTGCTGTGCTTACATTGAAGGTTTTTATATTGTCGCCTCCTGTTCCGGCGGTGTCCACGAGGCGTCCTCTAACTTTTGGATTTATCCTATTGCATAGGCTCCGCATGGCAGTGGCAAAG
>CAZAPQ010000079.1:0-7274 GCA_964487415.1 uncultured Candidatus Bathyarchaeia archaeon
AATTCTTGGAGGCAGCAGCAGTGTTATCGTGGTGTCATTGGTTTCAAAAATAAAAATACATGAAAAAAGTTCAACGATTCTAACCTTGGAATCAATTATAACGGATATACTCTGCATAGTTTTCTCCATAGTTATCATCGAAATAGTTTTAAAGGGTTATATTGAACCGACCGCCATTGGGCAATCTGTCGCAAGTAGATTTTCAACAGGAATAGTTTTGGGGATAGTTTTTGGTGTTATCTGGCTAAGCATCTTAAGAAGAGTTGTTAAGGTAAGGGCCTCATACTCTTACATGCTTACCTTAGCTGCGGTGCTTTTGGCCTATGCCCTTTCAGAGATGCTTGGCGGAAGCGGTTCTTTATGCTCCCTTGTTTTTGGAATGATATTAGGGAATGAACGTGAAATTTACCGAATGCTGAGAATGGAAACCGCCCCATATACTTTGATCGATGAGGGCATGCGAAGGTTCGAATCCGAAATAGCTTTTCTCCTGAGAACCTTCTTTTTCGTATATATTGGTCTGATGGTTACAATAAGTGCAATAAACTTCATCCTTATAGGCGTGGTTCTTTCGCTTATCCTCCTGCTGATGCGATATATAGCCGTGAGAATAGCAACAATTCGCTGTAGCGAAGTAGCGGAGGATCGACCAATGATGGGTATTCTTTTAACAAGAGGTTTGGCCGCCGCGGTTTTAGCGACGCTTCCTATGCAATATGCCGCAGAAAATCCAACTTTTGGAGAATTAGCGTACCTCTACGTTAATGTAACAGTTTTCGTTATTCTTGCCACGGCTATTATAGCCACCGTTGGAATTCCCGTTCTGACGCGTAAGTCAAAGGAACCTAAAGAGCATCAATCATAGAGAACGAAGCAGCTTGAAAATGACAATCCTTTAATGTTAAATCCTTTTTAGTTCAATGAACTTTTTAATCGCATAGTTTACTATTTCTATAGCTTCCTTAGCGTTCTTCCATTCTTTGACTTTAACCCATTTATGGGGTTCCAGCCGTTTGTATGTTTCAAAGA
The DNA here is from genome assembly GCA_964487415.1 of uncultured Candidatus Bathyarchaeia archaeon. GTDB lineage: Archaea > Thermoproteota > Bathyarchaeia > Bathyarchaeales > Bathycorpusculaceae > DRVV01. Next base: position 1,030 of record CAZAPQ010000079.1, read on the forward strand.
ATTCTTGGATTTCCTTAAGCTTGTGGGGGTGGACATCACTGATGTCATTGTAGCCATCAAATCTTGCATCATCGACTGGTACTGACAGTATTTTCGGGTCTATGCCATTCTCATCTTCAACAACTAAAGCTCCTATGGTTCTTACTTTTACTATGCATCCCACCTCAAGTGGCTCATAGCTTAGCGCCATAATGTCTAGTGGGTCATGGTCATCATACCAAGTCTGCGGCACAAAGCCATACTCAACAGGAAAAACCACTGATGACGGGATTATACGGTCCAGGACAAAAGCTCCCCAATCAACATTGTATTCGTATTTGTCCCTTGAACCGCTAATAACCTCCACTACCATATTTAGGATTCTAGGAGGTTTTTCGCCGCATGGGATGTCTTTCCAAAGGTTCATGGCTGATGCCTCAAGCCAAACTACTAAGCTCGCTATTTAATTTTTTGCTTAAATTGCCTTTAGCAATTCTTTTATAATTGTCCCGTGAAATGGCAATAACGTTGTGGTGCAAAATATTTGAGCCGGCGAACGATTTACTGTCCCCATAATTACTTGACATTTATGATATTGTTTCTAATACTCGTTTTGATTCTAGGCTTAATTTTTATTGGGGTTGCGGGACTTGCTTTTAGACAGATAGGCTTCAGTCCGCATGTAACCATGTTAATTTTATTGGCGACCCTGGCCGGAAGCTACGTAAACATACCATTATTCAAGCTTAGGACCATAATGCCAATAATCAAGGAAGAATATATCTCCTTTTTCGGCTTAGAATTCCGTATTCCACAGCTTGATTATGATGAGTTTACGACGCTTGTTGCCATAAATGTTGGCGGCGCCCTAATCCCAACAATATTGTCGATTTTTCTGCTCTGGAAACTGCCTTCAGTTACGCCCTGCGCATTAGCGGGTACTTTGATCGTCGCTGCGGCGACTCATTTAGTTGCAAAACCTGTAAAGGGTCTTGGCATAGCCACCCCTGCCTTCATCCCACCCTTGGTGGCGGCATTGGCGGCATATCTTCTCCCTTCAAGCTCGCCGTCAATCGTAGCTTATGTGTCAGGCGTGCTTGGCACCTTGATTGGTGCGGACATTCTGAATATGCATAGGCTTCCGGTGCTTGGAGCTAGAATTGCAAGCATAGGGGGAGCGGGAACTTTTGATGGCATATTTTTAAGCGGCATAATTGCAGTTCTACTTGTCTAGGACGCTATTCCTCCTTTAATGGGCGTTTCCTAACTTCGAATGGTGCTTCACCATATTTTGCATAGAGCTCTTTCCTCAAAGCCTCAAGCATCTCAATCTTCCTTCCTGCAAACTCCGCCGCAGTAATAACTCTTACATTTCGTTCCTCAGCCTTTATATAAACTGGTTTTAACCGATTTTTATAATTCAAGTCGCGGAGGAGATGATGGTCCAAAACAAGGGTGTGCAACCCTGTTTCTTCTATTGCCCTAATCAGGTTATTAGTGGAGTTTTCAAGGCTTCTAAAGGAGTAACGGTACCCAAGCATATAAGTCATCGGCCCATCCACGAAAAGTATGCTCGGCTTTTCCTCCAAAATGAATTTTATCTGTTCCTCCAGGGAGGGGCCCTCAACATCTGAAGTGTAAAGAAACTTTTCACCGTTGCTATGGATGCTCACTTCTATGACATATCCTAGGCGGGGATTAGTTCCATGACAGACTGCCTGTGAAAAGTTTATGGTATCTCCGCTTAACTGAAACTCCCTGCCGTCAGCTACTTCCAACTTCCTCGGCAGACTCTTCACGGCTGCAAGAAACGCTGCGGCCCTTTCTTTCTGGCTGAAATTTATGTTTTGGGTTGGGTGTTTTATGAGGGTTATTTTTCCACAGTAGAGCTCAGGGTAGCCTGGATCATGGTGATCGTAATGGTAATGAGTTACAATAAGCACATCAGATTCCCTCGCGTATTGCTTTATGGTTTCCCAAGTTTCATCAAGCCTTCGCCACTCGAGGGGATGAGGCTCCAAGCCGTAACGCAGAGGAGCTAGGGAAACTCCCGGGTCTATTAGGATTTTTTGTTTGTCTGTTTCGACAAATGTGGCCATGGAACGTACGCCGAAACTGTCGAAGGCTAATGGAACAACCCGTCTAATCATTGGGAACCCTGCTTAAAGAATGCTTCAAGCTTAATTGTCTCGAACCTTTTCAGAACCTCAGCACACTTCTTTGGATTTAGTGGCTTGAACTCTAGGTTAAGGGTTTCAAGAAGTCTCTGCACGTCTTTAGCTATGCTGGGTGCCGCGAGGATCCCCCTGATTTCGCGGCCTACCCGACTTTTGATGACCTCTAAGTACTTTGCAAGCTGGAGGGCTGCCTCCTTTCCGGCGGTTCTACGTTTAATCTCCACAACCACAAATTTGCCATTCTTGTCCACGCCGTAAACATCCACGAATCCGGGCTCCACCCTCTTTTCGTAACTTATAGGCTTAAATCCCTCTTCTAGAAGGCTTGGCTCAAAAAGAATAGCCTTTTGCATATCCTCTTCACTTGCGTATAAGGCGAATTCGCCAGAGTCTTTTAGACTTAAAGCTGAAATCATATAAATTCTGTTAAAGAAAACGCTCACAGATTCCGGAGGTTTCCGCCTTATGGCGCGGAGCTCCAAAACGCCGTTCTTTAAGCAGGTCTGAAATATGCAACCCGGTGGCTGCCAGTTAACAGGCTCATATCCTATAGGGCGGTGGACAAGGAGGGAGCCATCCTCCTTTACAATTAATATTCGCTCTCCAGTTTCAAGTTTAGACCTTGCTCTCCCAAGGTAGCGCACCCAACAGTTACCGACAATTAGAAGCGTTTTGTGCTTAGAGATTGTTTCCCTAGCAATCTTTTCAGCATCAGCCATATCAGGGTCTACGGAAACTGTTAATGGGTTGGAATTCAATATATCCTCGCCAAATAGTTTTAGAAGCTCTAAACTAGATAAGATTTCTGAAAGGCTATGAATGAGTGGAAACTGAAGCGTACTGCAATGCGAAACTATGATTTAACAGCTCATTTATATGATATGCGCTATGCCGAGGAGCAGGCAGAGAAAATCAGGGCAGCCCTTGAAAAGGTAGATCTTAGAGGGCAAAGCTATGTTTTAGATTTCGGATGTGGAACTGGACTGCTGTTCGAATATATCGCCGAAAGAGTTTGGATGGTTGTTGGTCTGGATTTCTCCAGAAAGGAGTTAAATGAAGCTAAAAAGCGTTCAAGAAGGTTTGGGAATGTGCATTTAGTTTTGGCTGATGCCGATTATGCGCCCCTCAGAAGCGGGGTTTTCACTCATATCTTCGCCATCACTCTCCTCCAAAATATGCCGAATCCCGGTAAAACCTTGAATGAGGCAAAAAGGGTTGCCTTTAAAAATGCCACTATTATCATCACAGGATTAAAGAAAAGGTTCTCTCTGGAAGAGTTTAAAGAGATTTTGTGTGAAAATGGCTTAAGCATAGCGGACATTATGGATAGTGATAACCTTAAGTGTTATATTGCAATCTGCTTTAATCAACATTTCTAGTGGCCTTGAATTATCTTAAACTATATATGAGAGGGAGAAATAAGTCAATACTCTTAAATTAGCCTGTACATTTCAAATGGGGTTAAAGCATGCCCCTAAAAACTTTAAAAAGGGAGACTCCCGAAACCCTAACCTTAGAATGGATTTTGCATGTAAAGAATTATAGGCTCACTCTTGATAGAAGTCTCTGCGTTGGCTGTGAAATCTGCAGTCTCGCATGTCCCAAAGAAGCCATCAAACTTCAAAAGCAACCGAAAACATCTAACGGCAAAGCTCAGCGTGCAAAAGTTGACATAAGCCTAGAAAAATGCAACTTCTGCGGAATATGCGACCTGCTCTGTCCCTACGGCGCTATAACTGTAGCTGTGGATGGTCGCCATGTCTTGTCAGTTGTTGAGAAAGAAAGTTTCCCCCAGCTGATTCGCGACATTAAAGTGGACTCAAGCAAGTGCCCCCCGGAATGTGTAGACTGCGAGAAGGCATGCCCGCTAGGCCTTATCAAAGTGAAGTATTTAACATCCGATGGAAAAGTCTTGGAAGATTTAAGTTCATTGAGTCCATTTCAGAGGGAATGGCTTAAGGTTAATGTTGAAATCAATGAAGACCGTTGCCCCTGCTGCAGAATATGCGAGTTTAAATGCCCTAAGGGTGTTATTCACGTGAGAAAGGTTTTCTATGGAAAAATCGGGATAAATTTGGAAAAGTGTCCCGATGGCTGTAGAGATTGCCTTGACGTGTGTCCTATCACAGGAGCGCTGTATCTGTCTGAGGCTGATAATAAGGTTCACGCGAACGAGCTTTTCTGTGTGTATTGCGGAGCCTGCAAGGTCGTTTGTCCTGTGGATGGAGCCTTAGAACTTAAGAGAACAAAAATACTCCACACACCAGTTCGTTCGGGAGCTTGGAACAAGGCCCTAGAAAGAATAGCCTCACCTCTTGAAATTAGTAAGGAATTGAAGGCTAAAGGATCTCAGAAAGCTGTAGAATCCGTTGAAAGGAGACTTAAGTATAAAGAGGTGATAATTTAATGTCCCAGACGGTAAGCACCCAAACTCAGGGTAGGCCCGAAGATCTTCGAATTGGAGTTTTCATATGCCACTGCGGCCTAAACATAGCAGGTGTAATCGACATAAAAGAGCTTGTAGAATATGCGAAAACACTTCCAGACGTTGTTTATGTTAAGGAGAACCGCTATACATGCTCTGATCCGGGCCAAGAAGAAATTAGGAAAGCCATAAAAGAGCATAAGCTTAACCGTGTTGTGGTGGCTGCATGCTCGCCCAGAATGCATGAAGTTACTTTTCGTCGAACAGTTTCAGACGCTGGACTGAATCCATACCTTTTCGAGATGGCGAACATCCGCGAATTTTCATCATGGTGTCATCCAAGCACCCCAAAAGAGGCTACAGAGAAGGCCAAGGACCTTATAAGGATGGCTGTGGCGAAGGCTAGACTGCTAATGCCACTTCAAACGATAGAAGTGCCTGTGACCAACAAGGCATTGGTCGTAGGCGGCGGCATAGCTGGGATGAACGCTGCATTAGACCTGGCGGAAATGGGCTTTAAAGTCTACCTTCTTGAGAAGGGTGAGAGTATAGGTGGTCACATGGCTCAGCTGGACAAGACTTTCCCAACGTTGGACTGTTCCATATGCATTGAAGGACCAAAAATGGTTGATGTGGGCCGTCACCCAAATATTGAAATAATCTCCTATGCTGATCTGCTGAGTGTTAGCGGTTACATAGGAAACTTTAGGGTGAAGATACGCAAAAATCCGCGTTATGTTATCGAGGATAACTGCACTGGCTGTGGGGAATGCAAGGATGTATGTCCAATAGAGTATCCCAACGAATGGGACATGGGTTTAGGCGTCAGGAAAGCCATCTCAGTGCCCTTTGACCAAGCTGTTCCACTGGTGTACAGGATAAACCGAGACTATTGTATCGAATGTTACAAATGTGTGGATGCTTGTAGAGAGAGACAGGCTATAGATTTTGACCAGAAACCTGAAGAGATTGAACTTGAAGTTGGCGCCATAATCGTTGCTACTGGCTATGATATTTATCTGCCCTATGACAACCAGCTTTATGGCTATGGTAAATATGCAAACGTGCTAACATCACTTGAGTTTGAAAGGCTAATATTGGCTGCCGGACCTACAGGTGGAAAAGTTGTAAGGGCATCTGATGGGCAGAAACCTCACAGCGTAGCCTTCATTCAATGTGTAGGATCAAGGGACGTTAACAAATATCCCTATTGTTCCAATTTCTGTTGCATGTACACTCTCAAGCATGTTGTTCAGCTTAAGGAGAAATACAGGGAGGACATTGAAGTTTACGTTTTCTACATGGACATGAGGACAAACTTCAAGGGATTTGAAGAATTCTACCAGAGGGCAAGGGAGCTTGGAGTAAACTTCATCCGCGGTAGGGTAAGCCGCATTGTGGAGGTCCCAGAAACCAAGAACCTGATAATCCACGCGGAAGACGCTAACCTTGGCATGCCAATAGAAATAGAGGCTGAAATGGTTGTTCTAGCAACAGCAGCAATACCTAAGAAGGGCTCAGAAGAGATTTCCAGAATTCTAAACCTTACAAGGGGCGCTGACGGCTTCTTTATGGAAAGTCATCCTAAGCTTAAACCCTTAGACTCTCCCACGGATGGAATATTCTTGGCTGGTGCCTGCCAGGGGCCAAAGGATATTCCCTAC
>CAZAPQ010000080.1:0-4170 GCA_964487415.1 uncultured Candidatus Bathyarchaeia archaeon
TTGAAGTTTCTCAAAAAGAGGCTGAAGAAATAAAGAGCACAATCCGAACAGCCTATACTAGGCTGATTGCCGAGTACATTGAACGCATGAAAAAGGGCTGGCCCAACAGGCCTAAGGTCATGGACTATTTCTATGAAATCGCCGACTTCAAAACCCGTGAAAAGGAATTGATTGAAGCAAAAAAAGAGGGTAAAAAGGTAATAGGCTACACTTGCATGCTCGCGCCCATCGAATTGATTCTCGCCGCTGACGCTATACCTGTCCGGGTGAGTTCAGGCTGGTATGATCCAGCCAAAATTGGAAATAGAGTTGTACCAGTGGAGGTATGCCCTGTTGTGCGCTCGACAATAGGCGTAGCCTTGGTTGGGTTGTCGCCATTTCTTGAACTAAGCGATGTACTTATAACTCCCCTCACATGTGATGGCATGACGAAACTCAGCGAGATTGTAGGCGACTATAAGCCAGTATGGACTATATGCCCTCCACGGTTGAAGAGCATGGATCAGGCTCAGGCCTTCTGGAGAGAACAGCTCATAAAGCTTAAGGAGGAAATTGAAAGGTTTACCGGAGTAAAAATTACGGCTAATAGGCTTAAGTCAGCCATAAAACTCACGCATAGGGCTACACGCACCTTTAGAAGGCTGCAGAATTTGAGGAAGGGGAGGCCTGTTATAATGGGCAGGGACGCCATGCTGGTTAACCAGACAGCCATGTGGGATGACCTTGAAAGATGGAGCATGAAAGCTGAGGAATTATGCATGGAACTTGAAAGGAGGGCTAAGGAAAATGTTTGGGCGTGCTCTCCCAACGCCCCAAGGGTTATGATCACTGGAACGCCGATAATCTGGCCGGACAACTGGAAGCTTCCAAACCTTATTGAGGAGGCTAAGCCTCAGGGCGTCATAGTTGCCGATGAACTGTGCTCCGGAGACCGCTTCTTATATGATCCCGTGGGCGTGGATGAGGGAACCATGGATGACCTTCTTGACGCCATTGCTGAGAGATATCTTCTGCCCTCTACATGTCCATGCTTCACATCTGAAAAGGGAAATGAGGATAGAGTTAACTGGCTTGTCAATAGGGTTAAGGAATGGAACGTTGGAGGCGTAATCTATTATGTTTATAGGGGATGCATGCTTTATGCCATGGAGTACATGCGGATAAAGAAGGCTTTAGACCAGCTGAATGTGCCCGTTTATTATCTTGACACCGATTACACTAGGGAGGACGTGGGACAAATAAAAACGAGGGTTGAAGCTTTCTTGGAAATGCTTGAGGCAAGGGTTGAAATTTAGGGGGCGACAGCATGATAGTAGCCGGCATAGACATGGGAGTACAGAACATTAAAATTGTCATACTGCATGACAGAGAAGTTATTGCAAAGAGCATTATCCCCTCAGGATTTGAGCCTAGAAGGGCAGCTGAAAAGGCCTTTGAAGAAGCCCTAAAGGAGGCTAAATTGAGCCTAAAGGAAATTCAGCATGTTACAGCTACAGGGACCGGTGTGGAGATGGCGCCATATGCTGACAGCACAATAAGCATGATAGCGGCTGACGCTAAGGCTGGAGTCTTTTTATATCCTTCAGCGAGAACAATCATCGACGTCGGCGCTGAGGAGTCTAGGGTGGTTGTCTGCGACGAGAAGGGAACGGTTTTGGAATTTGCAATAAATGAAAGGTGCGCTGCAGGTTCCGGAGCCTTTCTTGAGGCTATGGCAAGGGCCCTTGAGGTTAGGCTTGAGGAGATGGGGGCTCTTTCCCTTGAGGCTAAGGGTACGGTTTCAATTAACGCCACCTGCGTGATTTTTGGGGAAACCGATGTTGTAAGCCTCATTCATAAGCGGGAGCCCAAGCATGAGATAGCTCGGGCAATTTACGATGCCCTGGCTGATAGGATAACCTCCATAGCTCATAGGGTTAGTATTAGACCTGAGGTTATACTTGTTGGAGGAGTGGCTAAAGACTTAGGTTTCACGGCAGCTCTTAAACGGAAACTTGAAACTGAAATTTTTGTTCCGGAAAATCCTGAATACGCTGGGGCCCTTGGAGCGGCCCTCCATGCCATGAACAAGGCTGGGGGAAGATGATGAGCGAGGAAAACCAGCAATATTGGAGATGGCGTGAATACCATCTAGTAATACCTGAAAGAAAGCCTAAAGGCTCAAATATAATCACGGCAGGGGTGGATGTGGGTTCTGTGAGCTCGAAGGCGGCGATAATGGTGGATGGGCAAATCTACTCGGTGAGCATAATGCGAACAGGCTCAAGCAGTTCTGACAGCGCCAGAAAGGTGATGGAATGGACTTTAGAGGGAACAGGCCTAAAGCTCAGTGATATACGCTATATTGTTGGAACCGGCTATGGAAGGGTTAACGTTCCCATGGCCCATAATACGCTTACGGAGATAGCCTGCCATGCTAAAGGCGCCAATTATATTTGGGGTCCAACGGTTAGAACAATATTAGATGTGGGCGGGCAGGACATTAAGGCAATAAAATGCGACGAGAAGGGCAAGGTTCTAGCCTTTCTCATGAATGACAAATGCGCAGCTGGAACAGGCAGGGGCATGGAGGTGCTGGCGGACCTCCTGAAAATACCCATTGAGGAGATGGGTGAGATGTCGCTTAGGGTTGATGAAGAACCTGACCCTGTAAGCTGCACATGCGTGGCCTTCGCGAGAACAGAGGCCATGGGCCTACTGCGCAGGGGATGGTCTAAGGAGAAGGTTTTAGCTGCCTACATGCGGGCCATGGCGATTAGGATGTGCAATCTCCTTGAAAGGGTTGGATGTGAAAGAGACCTTGTGGTTACAGGTGGACAGTCCAGAAATATTGGAATAATTAGAAGACTAGAAAAGATGCTTGGAATGAATACTCTGCCCACGCCTAAATGGGAAGAGAACGGCCTCGACCCAATGGCTGCAGGAGCCATAGGCGCCGCCCTATTTGCAAAGGCACTGTATGAGAAGGCAAAATCCTAACACAACAGTAGGGGTTGAGGCTCATAATAACCTATTATGGATATATGGACGGTTCAGGTGAATACTATATAGTTGTGGATTCTGAAAAATGCGACGGCTGCGGAGAATGCGTAGCACATTGTCCCAAACAGGTTTTAGAAATAATACGAACCATGGTTGATCTTGAAGAACAGCTTATAGCCGCCGTCAAAGAGGAGCATAGAAAAAACATAAAGTATTCCTGCTCGGCATGCAGGCCTGAAAAAGCCACCCCGCCCTGCGCTTCAGCCTGCAGGCGGAAAGCAATAACATGCATTTGGAAGCCAAAAGCCCCTTGAAAGGCCTATTTCTCCCCTTCGGGTTTCTCCCAAAACCTTTAAACATGGAGACTTCTCCCGCAAACTCCCCTTTTTTCTCAAGTTTAAACTTTCCATGGTGCATGTGTTGTTGTTATGCTTCTGTAGGAGGGTGAAGAGGAATGGCTGAAAACTCTTTACAAAACGTTGTTCAAATCCGCGAAGTTCACACGGCTGAGGAGGTTAACCGTTTGCTTCCGCTTGGTTGGAGGCTGATTTACATTACAACCGTAACGAAACACGATAAAGGCAGCAACATCAAAATTTTAGTTTACGTTTTGGGGAGGGTGAAGGGTAAATGAGCACTATAAATTGGCTTTTAATAGCTGTTGCTGCTCTGGTTGTTTTAGTCTATTTTTTAACACGAAAGACTAAACTTCAAAAGTATCAAGAAGCGTGGCGAAAGTGGAAGCGTAAGAGTAGGAGGTTTGAGTAATGAAGATGTGGATGCTTATTGTTGGCATTTTTGCTTTATTCCTAATTATGGTTGGCTTAAATCTTTCACCATATCACAGCCTGCATTACATTCCAGAATTTGGCGAACTCTTTTTACTTGGAGTGCTTTGCGGCAAGTTATCACAAAACGATAGCGAACTTTTCGCCATGTCTATGATGCTGCCACCGCTCGCGAACTATGTTTTAGGAGCTATACTTGTTCCTATCGCAATAATTCTCGCCATATGCTTCTATGTTGGTGTTTATCTTGGGTTAAAGGAGGGGTGTTTCAGTAATGAGTAGGCAAACAGGCTATTGGGCCACACACCAATACTTTAGGCTAAACGTGAAAGATTACTCTGAAGAGTTTTGCGGATGGAAGCCTCTGCTTGAACTTGTGGATTTAGCTGGAAAGCCTAGG
>CAZAPQ010000081.1:0-2867 GCA_964487415.1 uncultured Candidatus Bathyarchaeia archaeon
GCTCCGGCGATGATGAACGCCGCTGCTGTGCTTACATTGAAGGTTTTTATATTGTCGCCTCCTGTTCCGGCGGTGTCCACGAGGCGTCCTCTAACTTTTGGATTTATCCTATTGCATAGGCTCCGCATGGCAGTGGCAAAGGCTGTTATCTCCTCAATGGTTTCACCCTTCATTCTCAATGCAGTTAGAAAGGCGCCTATCTGCGCCTGTGTGGCTGCTCCAGACATGATTTCCCTCATGGCTTCATAGGCCTCTTGATAGGAGAGGTTATGCCTATTAACCAGCTTTTCAATAACCTCGCGAATCAACGTTCACCATCCCTCGAGAAAGTTCTTTAGAAGGATCTTGCCATGCTTGGTGAGGATCGACTCAGGATGAAACTGTACCCCTTCTATAGGGTATAATTTGTGGCGGATGCCCATAACCTCGCCATCATCAAGCGCCACAGCGGTAACCTTGAAGCACTCGGGAAGGCTGTTTTCGTCTATGACAAGCGAATGGTAGCGCGTAGCCTCGATTGGGTTTTTAACGCCTCTGAAAATCCCTTCACCGTCATGCCTTATCAGGCTTGTTTTTCCATGCATGACTCTTTTGGCGCGTTTAATTTTACCTCCGAAAGCTGCAATTATGCCCTGATGGCCGAGGCAAACTCCGAGGGTTGGAATTTTGGGGCTTATGTTCCTTATTATTTGAGAGCAAACTCCAAAGTAGCGGCTGTCCTCAGGCGTGCCGGGCCCAGGGGATATCACTATCCTGTCAGGGTTGATGTTGACGGCTTCCTCAAGCGTCAGCCTATCGTTCCTATAAACTATAGGCTCTGCACCCAACTCGCCTAAATACTGAACCAGATTGTAGACGAAGGAGTCATAATTATCGATAACAAGAACTTTCATAGCGTTTCCTCTCCCGCAGCTATCCTAAGGGCCTTCATGAGGGCTGAAGCCTTATGCTCTGTTTCCAGCCATTCTTTTTCGGGGTTGGAATCGGCGACGATTCCAGCTCCTGTTTGGATGTAGGCTTTGTTCCCGTCGGCCACAAGCGTTCTTATGGTTATGGCGAAGTCCGCGTTTCCGTTGTAGGAGAAGTAGCCAACAGCCCCTGCATATGGGCCTCTTCTAACGGGCTCCGACTCCTCGATGATCTCCATAGCCCTAACCTTCGGAGCTCCCGAAACCGTGCCCGCTGGGAAAACAGCCTTGAGGGCATCATAGAATGTACATTGCGGTTTTAGTTTTCCAACAACCCTTGAAACCATATGCTGGACGTGGCTGTAACTGTAAACCCTCATGAACTCCGGCACCTTAATGCTTCCGAACTCTGAAACCCTTCCAAGGTCGTTTCTGGCTAGATCTACAAGCATAACATGCTCTGCACATTCTTTGGGATCAGTGGTTAACTCCTCAGCTAGAATCCTGTCCTTATCCGGGTCTCCTGTTCTGGGCCTTGTTCCAGCTATTGGAAAAGTTTCCACAGTTCTTCCTTCAACCCGGACAAGCATTTCCGGGCTGGAGCCAACTATTTGACGTTTTCCCATCTTTAGGTAGTACATGTAGGGCGACGGGTTTATCATGCGAAGCGCCTTGTAAAATGGGATGAGGCTTCCGCCAAAGCTGAGCATGTAACGCTTTGAAAGCACAACCTGGAAGATGTCGCCTGAGGCTATATACTCCTTAGCTTTTAAAACAATGTCCTCAAATTCCCCCTTCTCGAGGTTGCTTTCAGGTTTAGAATAGTGAAAAGTCCTAGTTTCACGCTCTATCTTAACCGTCTCTAAGACTTCATCGAGTCTGTTTTCGCGAGTGTAATAGTAGAAGGCTTCTCCTGTTTTGTGGTTGAAGACTATGCCGTCATTGAATATTCCCATCTCTAAGTCTGGAAATCCAATATCGTCAATGGCTATCTTAGGCAGTTTCTCCCAGCATCTCACCGCGTCGTAGGATATGTAACCCACAGCCCCGCCTAAAAGCCTAAAGCCTCCCAGCGTCCATCTGTCGCCAACAATAGCCCTTATAATGGATAGAGGGTCACTGGTTTCGACGGTTGTGGCGTTGTCCTTCTCAGAGGGAATGTAAACTTCTGCCATTCCATCCTTTACAGTTAAGTGAAGTTGAGGGTCAAAGCCTATGAAGGAGTATTCGGCGAGCTTTTCCGGACCCTCAACGGATTCAAGAATATATGCATATTCAAAGCGTTCGTACAACCTCGTAAAAATTTCCAGCGGGGTTAACCTAAAATCAAGTTTGACAAGTTTAGGATAATTTTTAACGGCCTCTAATGAGCCAAACGTAGTCCCTCATTCGCATCCGTCCTATTATGCCCATTAGATGCATAAAAGCTTATATTTAAGCTTTTATGAACAAAAATGCTCATTAATGCATGTGGTTGCTTAGAAAACCTTTACATAATTATATCCCAATTTATCTTTGGTGATGCTGCTATGGATGTAAAGTTAATCGTTGATGGAAAGGAGATTGGACTAAATGAGTTTGTGACTAAAATCTTAGGCGGCGCTATAGTAGGTGCGGTGGCAACCCTTAAGGGCGTTAAGGAAGATTGGAAAGAAATTGATATTAAAATAAAAAGGTGAAAAAGAGGAGGTCTCCAGCTGGGTCTCATACCTGAGGCTCATAAAAGGCACATAGTTGAAGAGTTGAACGCGAAGCTGACGAATCCAGTTAGACTGGTAGTTTTTACCCAGCAGATTGAATGCCCATATTGCATGCATACCAGAAACCTTGTAGAGGAACTGGTGTCCCTAAGTGGCAAAATAAAAATGGAGGTTTATGATCTCCTTGCAGATTCAGCCAAGGCTAAAGAATATGGCGTCGATAAAGTTCCAGCCGTAGCTATAATTGGCGAAAAGGATT